>JAGRHM010000394.1:3551-3700 GCA_020445005.1 Candidatus Competibacteraceae bacterium
TTTGGCAAATGTTGCCGACCCTTGCCGGGCGACGCCATCATCGGTTATCTCAACACGGGACGTGGGATCGTCATTCACCGCGACAACTGCAAAAATGTCGCGAGCTATAAGAAAAATCCCGACAAGTGGATCGAAGTGGAATGGGAGCA
>JAGRHM010000395.1 GCA_020445005.1 Candidatus Competibacteraceae bacterium
CGGGGCGCATGAGAATCGATCTGCAACATGAAGTTCACGGACTTCGCCTTTGCCTCTGGGGCAAACACGGATTTCATCTGGCGTAGGAGCGCGGTGAGATCAAAAACCACGCGTCGAAGCGTGATCTCACCGGTGGCTTCGATTTTGGATGCATCGAGAATGTTGTTGACCAGATTTAAGAGGATGGTGGCGGATTGATGGATGGTCTGGATGTGGTGACGTTGTGCGCGATGGAGCCGTCGTGTCCTGAGCAAGAGGTCGGCGCTGGCGATCACGCCGTGGAGCGGGGTGCGGATGTCATGGCTCATACTGGAAAGAAAGCGCGACTTGGCTTCGTTCGCTTCCAACGCCGCTTGGTGCGCTTGTTCCAGTTCGGCGTTTTTGCGCTCCAGCGCCTGCAACGTGCAGCGCAATTCTTCGGTCGCATCCTGAACTTGGTCTTCCAAACGTAGGCGTGCTTGGTTGAGCCGGTCCGCTGCGCTTTGGAGGCCCTCCTCCAACACCTCCAATTCCCGGAACTTGAAAGGCGACGCCGCCGGTTCGGGTCGGTGAAACGCCCAGTGGCCCTGGCTCAGTGCGTGGAAAGCCGCGCTTAACCTTTGGATGGGTCGATAGATTAGGCTCCCGACATAGATCCCGACCCCGGTCACCAAGGACAAACAGACCAGCAAAGTCAGGATTCCAGTCCACACGACGGTCCGCTGGCGCTGGAGCGTGGACTCGCGCGAAAGGGCCACCCGGACGCGACCGATCACGGGACCCGGATTAACCGCCGGCTGCGGTTGGAAATCGGCGGCATTGAAATCATCCACGGCGATCAAGAGGTGGTGAATCGGCGCTTCAAACCAAAGGACGTTCTCCAGCTCCTGGGGTTTCGATGGAGCGCGCCGATCGATCAGGACCGTTCCTGCTTGGTCCCGAATCACCACCTGTGTGAGATCGGCGGTTCGCAGCAGGGTGTTGACCAGCGGTTCCAGCAACAGGCGATTGCCGGCGTAAACCCCGTAGGCGCTGGCGGGCGCGAGATGAGCCACGATCGCCTCGCCGCGCACCCATAAATTCCTTTCCATATCCTGAATACGGATGTACGCGAAATAGAGAATCAAACTGGTTGAAAGCAGCGTGGCCGGGAGCAGTGCGAGGAGGAGGACGACCCGGCGAATATTCAACGTCATCGCGAAACGGCCTCAAACGCGCGCACATGTTGATACAGCGCCTGCTCATCCGGCATCGTTAAACCGAGAGAGCGCGCTACGGATGGATTGACGCTGATCTGAAAATCGACGGGGGGTTGCGGCGGTGGAAAGTGGCGCGGATTGGATTGTAGAAAATGGATAATCATCGTTGCGGTTTGCTGACCCAGTTGCTGGGGCGTGGAGTAAACTGCCGCGAGCGCTCCCGCGTGCACATAGGCTTTTGAGAAGCCAATCACGGGGATGCCTCGGCGATAGCTGGAAAGCAGCAAGGGATAAACATTCTTATCGCTGGAGACCTCGGGGTCCGGGAGCACCAGAAGAACGTCAATCATGGCCAGCAGCGAGTCCAAGACGCGAACCACGTTGTCTTGCGCCGTAAGCTCGACTTCCTTGAGCGTAAAGCGGTCTCGTTGGGCAGCCGCGCGTAGGGCCGTCGATTGCTTGCGCGAGCTCGGGCCGTAGAGAACGCCCACGCGCGTGGCGTGTGGCAACGCGGCGCGAATCAGCCGGAGGTAGCGTTCGACCGGCTGATCGAGATAAAGCACCGTGAGGGGGGCAAGCCGTTGCGGTTCATAGCGCGTCAGGTCTGCTGTGATTGAATATTGCGAGAAAAACGTCGCAATGACGGGGATCGACGGATCGCGCCGCAGAACCCGCTGGGCGGCGGGCCATCCCACGGCGACAAGGAGCGTCGCCGCGTCCTCCGCCGGGGTCTCTCCGGATTGGACCTGGATCTGCGCTTGATCGCCCAATGTCCTCCGTAGTTGTGTTTGCAATGCATCAACAAACGACTGATAAGCGTCGGTATTCTGAGTTAAAAGTACGCTGATCTGTAGCGGAGGACGACCGAAAGCGGTGAAGGTGGCGGCGAATGTGCAGCTTAACAATGCAAGCGTTGCGGCGTACTTCAATTGATTAAAATTAAAATTCCGCACCTTAGTCAAGATCAAACTTTAGGGTCAAAAAGAACTGACGACCCACGATATTGGTGTCAAGATAACTGGCTTGATCCCCGAGCAGATTTTGAGCGGTGAAGGCTATCGTGCCGGTTGAACGTGGCAGCTTCAGTTTCCGGGCAAGGTGAAAATCGAGATAGCGCGCTGAAGAAACGGGCGTTCCACCTTCAAGCCACTCCATGTTGCTGACATAATTGAATCCCAGCGAAGCCATGAGATCGTCTCTAAGTTGATGCGTGAGAAAAAGATCGCTGATATGACGGGGGGTGCTGTTCGTATAGTGGATCTCAAAAGGATTGTCGCTATCGATGGTGGTGAACGCGTAAGCAAAACGGAGCGTGGTGGTCGAGGTGATGTCCCACTGCGTCTGCGCCTCAAAACCGGTAATGGTCGCGTAACCCCCGTTTAGCGTCTGCAATGGAGACTGGTCGAATACGATATTGAGCAGATCACGCGTGCGATTCCGGAAAATGCGCAGATCAAGACGCAACCCCCAATCGGGAAACTGTCCCAGGTAGCCAATTTCTCGGCTCTCGATGGTCTCTGCGGCGAGACTGCCTTTTTGCGCCCAAAGATCGTTGTTCCAGGTTTCTTCGAGGAAACTGGGGATGCGAACCGCCCGTGACCAACCGAATCGCAAGGTTTGGGCGTCCGTCAAATGATAATTGAGGGCAACCCGAGGGGAAAAGAAAACCTCGCCATCCATTAAGCTATGGCGCTCAAGCAAACCGCCCATGTTCAACAACCATCCTTTGGCAAACCGATATTCCAAATTACCGAAGAGGCGTTGATGCTGGTTTTCTACATCGTTGCGCCAAGGTGAGCCGGGAAATCCGTCCACCTGATCGAAAGCTTCGACCTGGTCCAGGCGGGCGCCGGCGCCGACTACGAGGCGCGCATTTTCAAAAGGAGTCCAACGCCGTCGTACATCCGCATCATAACGGCGGACTAAATAAGTCCGCTCATCCCAGAGTCCACCGCATACGGTAGGCTGTTGGTAGGCGGTCTTGGCCTTTAGTTCGGAGAAATAGGTTTGAAATACGGTCTGTTCGGTAGCGTTGGGGTTATGCTCCCAGCGCAGCTGTGCGTAGCCGTCATGGATGGGGCGGGTATGCGGCGAAAAACATAGACCGAATGAAGGCGCGGTCGTCGGGTCCTCAAACCCATACTGGAACTCACCCTTTTTGTAACCCATCAGCGCAGAAACTTGCGTGTCAGCGGAGGGGCGCGCCTCCAACCGACCGGCCAGATAATAGACTTGCTGGTGGTCATACCGGTTTTTCACGCCCTGGTCTTCCTGGAAAGCCGCGGATAATCGATAGTCCAATCGGTTGCTGGTCTGGCCTTGGCGGACGTAGAGATCACGGATGCCATTGTTGCCGATCCGGGTTTGCAGCGTGGTTCCGCGATCTTCGGCGGCTTGTCGCGTAATGATGCTGATCGTCGAGAGAAACGCATTGGCGCCGTCGGTGGCGGCATTGGGACCGCGCACGACTTCGATCCGTTCAATGTCTTCAATTACCAGCGGGAGCGTGGCCCAATGGACGCCGCCGAACACCGGATCGTAAACGGAACGGCCGTCGATCAACACCTGCATGCGGTGCGTATAACCGCCATTGAGGCCATGATAGGAAACGACCGGGACGAGGTTACTTTCGTAGGCGACGACAAAGCCGACCACGCGGCGTAATAAATCGGGAATCTGACGCACGCCCATGGCATCGATGAGTTCCCGATCAATCACTGTCACCGCCACGGGTGAATCGGCGAGCGGTTGCACCAAATGGGTGGGAGAAATGACGATTGGAAAATCTTTAAAAAATTGATCTTCCATCACCTCTTCTCCAGAAGGCTCCGCGAATCCGCCGCGGCACCCGAGGATTAGGGAGATTGCGAGGCACGACGATCGTATTCGCAAGCGCGGGCGGGTTAAATGAGCGATGCAGCGAGTCATCAATTCCTCCGCGAGAGAGGGATAGCGGGCCGTCCGCCAGGACGGCTTCTTTGAAGTCGCCTTCGCAATGTGGATAAGCAACTGGCGTCCAGCGATCGAGCGTCGAATCGCCGCTTAGGGGGTACGACTTAAACCAAAAAACCGCCCAATCGCATCGGGGGCGCAAATCCCGACCGGCAATACAAAATCGGTGGGGTGTCCGCATGATTTTCCGGCATCGTCCGGCAGGGCAATAGGGGCGCCATGGTCGACGCCGGACAACGTGTAGGTTTCCACCCAATTTTCTCCCTGCGCGTCCTGATAGACCTGACGCTGATAGCCCTGTTGGATTTCCTGTTTATCGGGGTGGGCATCGATTCCGGCGACGGCGGTCCACTGTTCTAACAATTCCTGGGCATTGTTCGGATTGACAATGGGATCGGCGTCGCCTTGCCAAATGGAAACGAGAGACTTGCACCGGACCGCTGAAGCCTGTTTTCGGTGGGCACGTTGGACTAATTGAGCCCATTGTTTGGGTTTTAAGTCACGGCCGGTTTTCATACAACGGAGTCCGCTTTTTAAATCCTTTGCGCAACCATAGGGAATACCAGCAATAATAGCGCCTCCTGCGAACAAATCTGGATATGAAGCCAAGAGCGCGGCCATCATCGCGCCCCCCGCCGATAAGCCCACGCCATAAATTTTCCGGTCAATGGCATAATCGGCCTGGACACGATCGATCATTTGTCGAATGGAAAGCGCTTCTCCTGTGTCGCGTTGGGTATCGTCGGGTTCAAACCAGTTAAAACATAACCCCGGGTTGTTCGCCGCTTGTTGTTCCGGTAGTAATAGCGCAACCCCCTGTTGCTCTGCATACTGGATCCAACCACTGGCTTCGGCAAACGGAGCCGCGGTTTGGGCGCAGCCATGTAATACCACCACGAGGGGAGCCGGGTCACGTAGGCCGTCTGGAATATAAATCCACATGCGCAGCTGACCGGGATTGCTGCCGAACGCGGTGATTTCTTGAGGCGCGCCAGCAACGCTGGGGATACTGAAAAAAAGGCACAAAAAGGCGATGAATGTCTTACACAATAGGTACATTTTCGACTCCTTCCATCGATCCTATCCGAGCATCGAAGTGTGCGCCATAGCCGATACAATTACAATAATATGGTATTGTAATTGTTAAATAGTTCAATAAAACAATTACTTGTGTAAAGCGGATTCATGTCTCAGGAAAAGAAAAGCATCCAGGCCCTCCATCGCCGGTTGATGGAGCGTTTTCCACGGGCATTCCCAAAAAACTACGACGACCTCCTCCCGCTCAAGCTCGATATCGACGCGGACATCCGCGAGCGGTTGCTTCAACAGGGTGAGCCGGTGGATCCGGACCTGTTGCGGCGCGTGCTCGCCAATCACACGGGACGGGCGGGCTATTTGTTGGCGCTCATCCACCGCCGCGACGGACGCCGCTACGACCTGGACGGCCATCCGGTCGGCGAGGTGGACGCTCTGGCCCGGAGTGAGGCGAGGCGCCTCCTGGATGAGCACCAGCGGCGTCAACAGGAAGCATCCCACCGCCATCGGCAGCATCAGGCGCT
>JAGRHM010000396.1 GCA_020445005.1 Candidatus Competibacteraceae bacterium
TCATAGCACTTCCTCCTTGATTTCGTGAGTGAGCTTATCGAAGACAGCATTCGCCCGGAAGACATAGATGCCGGTCATGGCAAAGGCGAACAAGATCACCGCATCCCCAATCGGGATACCGATAGTGGTAACGGAGTCGGGCGAGAGCGGTTGCGCCATAAACTCTTTGTCAAAGGCGATCGTCAGGATGAAGGCGTAGTAGACCACCAGCATGATGATCGCCATGATCCATTTAAACGAGTTGCGTTTGGAGACCAACTCGTGATACTTCGGGTTGCTTTTTATCTTGTGAACCAAATCGTCTTGCATCGTTCTCTCCAATTGGTGGAAGGTGAAGAGCGGGGTCGTCGTGATGACCGGGATGGACGGTTAGACGCTGACCGCCCGCGGGCCGGACCCGCCTGACCCCGGAAGATCCGAGGGGTCGCATCCCGACTCACGTCCTTTAGTGGGCGCCTGATTACGGGGAAACCCCATAAGCCCCAAAAAGTCTAGTCGTATCCCGCGTCAAGTAAAGGGTAAAGAGTCAGGTTATTTTTTAGTGGAAACCGGCTTGACGATTCGCGGTTGCGCCATTAAGCATCATTACTTAGCCATACTTGTTCAAAAGGCTGTCCACTGGGAGTGGGTAGATGCTGAAATCACGCCGGTCGACGGCAAGAGTGACCTTTCATTCCCCTCGTCCGCTGGCTTGAGAAGTCAATACAACTCCATCGGATCAATATCCAGCGACCAGCGCACCTGGCGATCGGTGCGCACCTCCCGAAGCAACGGGGTCCAGCGACCCAGGAAACGATGCAGAGCCTGACGCTCAACCGCCTGAATCAGCAAATGCGCCCGATAGCGTCCCGCGCGGCGCTCCATCGGCGCCGGGGCTGGACCCAGCAGTTCTAATTCGTCGGCCAGGGGTTCCGCCAGCGCCAGCGCCGTCCGTAAAAACGCCGTGGCCCGCTCCGACTCAACCGCTTCCGCCCGCAACAGGGCTTGATGAGCGAAAGGCGGCAATAAAGCCGCTTGACGCTCAGCCAGCGCTTCCGCCGCGAAAGCCGCGTAGCCCCGCGAAACCAAGGTGCGTAACAGAGGATGATCGGGGTGGTGGGTTTGGATAATCACCACGCCCGGCTTTTCGGCTCGTCCCGCTCGTCCAGCAACTTGCAGGATCAACTGCGCCATGCGTTCGCTGGCGCGAAAGTCGATACCGTACAGCCCCTGGTCGGCGTCAATAATTCCCACCAGGGTCACGTCGGGGAAATGATGCCCTTTAGCCAACATCTGCGTGCCAATCAGGAGGCGGCGTCCACCGGCCTGAATTTCAGTGAGTAAAGCTTCCAGGCTGCCGCGACGGCGGGTGCTGTCGCGGTCCATGCGGGCAATTCCAGTCTCGGGAAATTCCTGACGGAGCGCGGTTTCCAGCCGTTCGGTACCCTGGCCGAACCCGCGCAGATCGACGCTGCCGCACAACGGACAGGTCACATCCACCGGACGCTGATCGCCGCAATGATGGCAGATCAACCGCTGACGCCGCAGGTGCAGGGTCATGCGGGCGTCGCAATGCCGGCATTGACTGGACCAACCGCATTCGTGACAGAGCAGGATCGGAGCAAAACCGCGCCGGTTGAGAAACAGCA
>JAGRHM010000397.1 GCA_020445005.1 Candidatus Competibacteraceae bacterium
GCCAGACGATCGACTTCCTGCTCACGGCGCATCGTGATTAGAAAGCCGCGCTCCGCTTTCTCAAAAAAGCGATGCGGCAGCACGGCTTTCCGGACACGATCACGATCGATAAGAGCGGCGCCAATACCGCAGCGATTGAGGCCCTCGAGGAGGAAACCGGTCACCCCATCGAGATTCGCCAAAACCAGTACTTAAACCATTGAGTGGAGCAGGATCATCGCGCCGTTAAACGGATCGTCCGATCGATGTTGGGGTTCCACTCTTTTCGTTCGGCCTGGGTAACCCTACAAGGTATCGAACTCCTGCATAGGATCAAGAAAGAGCAGATGATCATCGTCGACGGGCGGGATTTCTCCGCCGCTGAACAGTTTTACTCCCTGGCCGCCTAATTGCGCCCGGCAATAGCCAGTCTGCGTGCATCAAAAATTAACGCAACAGAGCCGGCTATTATCCTATGAAAGCAGGTTTTTCGAGGTGCCCAGAGGGGTATCGTGCTACCACGTTCACCAAGACTTTAATCGATTCCAAACATACAAGGGCTGTTGTGTCAGCAACAGCCCTTGTATGCTGGTCGGGGGCGCCGACTAGCGCGAACCCAACACACTCCATTCTTCTTCGGCCTCCATGTCCGCCGGCGTCGTCGCCACCGGCCCCATTCGCAGGTTGCGCTCGATGAGGAGCTGACGATAGGCCTGATAATTGGCCTCATTGCCAAGATAAATGCACTGGCAATAATTAGGGTCGGCATAGTAATACATTGGCTGCTCGCCTTTTTTTCGCATCCCCACTTCGTAGAGCGGCAACTTTCTCAAGCGCGACATCTTTTCAGGAGTATTGGCGGTTTTCATGCTGAAACCGGCGGCCGTCAACAGTTCTTCTTGTTGGCTGGCGGTCTGCTGCATGGCGGACGCACAACCGCCCAAGGCTACGCCCAGAGCGGCCGCCATCCACACGGTGGTCAATTGCTTCATCGTTTTACCCTCGTCGCTCGGTTTTAGAACCAGGTTTCCATTTGTAATCCGAATAGCCAGTGGTCCGTCCCGGTCCAACCGGTTAGAGCAAAGGTATTGGGTTCCGATAGGGGTTGGCCATAATTAAAGCCGTTCAGATCCTTATCCCAAGTGAGATAGGAAATGAGGCCACGCAGCGCTGGGCGCTGAAAGAAGCCGCCACTGGTGTCGAGATTGAAGGTCGGCGCCAGGGTAAACTTATAGAGGCTGCCGCTGGCTTTGGTCTTGACATCGGACTCGAGTTGAGGCGTGTTGGGACCCGTGTCGAGATCCTGGTATTGATAGGTGGCCTCATAAGCCATCATGAAATTCTGAGTGATGGGCTGTTCGAGGCGCAGGTTGAGAGACACCCAGGTATATTCATCCCCCTTGTAGAAGTAGTCTTGACTGTGTTGAGCCATCAACGCTGGCGCAATACGCCAGTGATCGTTAATCGGCGTTACCCCAAACGTATAAACCCTGACGGTTTGAGCATCTTTGGTCAGGTCACCCTGACCGCCGAGGACTTTCGGTTGAGCGCCCAAGCCGTAGCCATAGAGAACCCCAGCCTTGGAAAAGCCTTGGGAATAGCCGTAAAAGTTGGGCCGGTTATAACCCAGCATGAGATGGACGCCACTTTCCGCCGCATCGGTGAGCGGTATGAATTTGCGATCACTGTTATCGGCGGCCCACAGGCCAGACAGCATAAACTGCCAGGGTCCCACATAGTTGTTGCTGGTCAGGATATAGCTCTGAACTTCATCGTTCGTCGGTTCGATCGTGCCAAAATTACGCGCGTACAAGGTCAGGTTGGTTGACCAGTTTTCGGTCGGTTTGACATCGTAAATCCCGGCGCCGGTACCGGCCAAAAAGATAATGTCCGAATCGAAGAAGTGAATGTCGAAGTTATTACGATCGAACCGTTTGCCAGCCCATAGCACCGCGTCCTGGAAAGTGCTGGAACCAGAAAAACTTTGTAGATTACCGAGTTCCGCATAGATCTGACGGACATTCAAATCGCTCTCGTCAGCGGTCCAGTCGTTGTTGGTCAGCACCCCGTCGGCGATCATCAACCGATATTTGGAATAAGCGCCGCTTTCGTGGGTTATCTTGCTATCGAAGACCGCTTCTACATATTTATCTGGCTCTACTCCCAGCCGTCCAATGGGGCCGCCGAGCGCTCCTGCTGGCGTCATATAAGGGCCGACCCCCTTGACATTATGGCCGGTGTCGTCAGTCAGGAAGCCGGCCCGCGCGTACCCGTGGAAGGAAAACTCTGGTCCCCCAGTCGCCGCCTTGGATTTCGCCGCCTCCTGAGCAGCTACTTCCTGAGCCTGGAGTTCAGCCTGCCGGGCCTGAATCTCGGCTTGCTTGGCCTGGATCTCAGCTTGTTGGGCCTGGATTTCGGCTTGCTTGGTTTTGGTCTTGCCCAGCAGGGTCCGCGCTTCGGCCTGTTTGGCCTGCGCCTCGGCCTGCTGGGCGCGCTTCTCAGCCTGCTGGGCCTGGATTTCGGCCTGCTGGGCGCGCTTCTCGGCCTGTTCCATGCGCCTCTCCAACTCCTCAAGCCGTTTTAACAAAGCATCGGTGTCTGCGGCATGAGCCGGGATTCCTGTCACTAATGCCAGCGCGATGCCGGCGCCTAGAGTGGATTTTTTCATGTCGTCTTCTCCCGCTTTTGTTGTAAGTATGAATAATTATGTTGTAGCGCCACAAAAGTATAGTGGTAATAAAACGGTAATACCATAGCGCACAATGGAAAATGCCGCCCCGGACGTCAATTACGGCGGACTCAGTCCTCGGGAACCTGTTCCAACCACAGTGCCTGGTAGGGTTCAAGCTTCAAATCGGACCAGCTATCGAGCGACTGCTCTTCCAGACGGTTGACAAGTTCTCCGGTAAATCCCATGTCATGGATCCGGTGGCGGGGAACCGCCTGGTCGTGTTCGGTAAAATTGGCCAGCACCAGCAGCCGCCCCCGGGCGCTGGCGCGAATCAACCCGAAAACCTGCTCGTTGTGCGTCCAGACGGCGTAACAACGGGCCTGGGCATGCAGATTCAGGGTGCGCTTGGCGGCTTGAATCAGGTTGCATGTGGCCTGGAAAATCCGGGCGGTGAGCGTCTGCCAGTCGTGCCGCTGCTCAGCCTGACGCCAATCCATGAAGGGGCGATGGGTCCATCGATTGTCGTCCGCGAGGTTCGGGTCATCCAGATAGCCGTGGTCGTTCAGCAAACCCAGTTCGTCGCCCATGTAGATCATGGGGATGCCATCGAAAGCAAGAATCATGGCATGCAGCAACAGGATACGGCGCACCGCCAGATCGGTTTCCCGCCAATTTTGTTGCTCGGCCGCCGCTTCCAGTCCGGCCAGGGACGCCAGAGTGCCGCTGATCCGCCGGTCGCCGGTCTTGGGATTATGTTGGAAGGTCATGCCCCGGGCGAAGGCGCCGGGAAAACGGCCGCTGTAAAAATCGCTGAGAAAGGCGCGATGCAGGAAACCGGACAGGCCAACAGCCGCGGCGTCCTCGTCGCGCACCGCCCAGCCGATGTCGTCGTGGCAACGGATGTAGGCCAGCCAGGCGCAGCCGACCGGCGTATCCGGCATGTTCTGCAAGGCGTGCGTCATCAACACTACCCGGCGCTCGGCCAGGCTGCTCCACAACAGGACCATGAACGAATTGTGGTAGGCAATCTCGCACTCCTTGTTGGTGGCTGTGCCCAGCCCCAGGTAGGGGAGCAACTTATCGGGCGAGACGATGGCCTCGGCCTTGAACAGTAGGCCAGGGGCGGCGATCCGGGTCAGCGCCCGGAACGCCTGCAAAATCGCATGCGCCTCGGGCTGATTCTGACAGTCCGTTCCCAGACGCTTCCACATGAAGGCGACGGCATCCAGGCGCAGGATCTCCACTCCCTGGTTAGCCAGAAACAGTATGATATCCAGCATCTCGGCCAAAACCGCCGGATTGGTGTAGTTCAGGTCCCACTGGTACTCGTTGAACGTCGTCCACACCCAGCGTTGGCAACTGTCTTGGAAGGTGAAGATGCCTGGCGCGAAATCCGGAAAGACCTCGGGCAAGGTCATTTCATACTGATCGGGCATCGCCCGGTTGGGAAACATATGGTAATAGCCTTGATAAAGCGGATCGCCGGCGACCGCCTGGCGCGCCCACTCGTGCTCCTTCGCGGTATGGTTGCACACCAGATCAATGCACAAACTGATGCCTTCATGGCGGAGCGCCGTCGCCAGTTCGCGTAAATCCTCCATGGTACCGTAGGCGGGATTGACCTGGCGGTAATCCATGACGGCATAACCGCCGTCATTGGCCCCGGGGCGCGGTTCGAGCAGCGGCATCAGGTGCAGGTAAGTGACCCCAAGTTCCTTCAGATACGGAATCTTATCCTTGACGCCCGCCAGGTTGCCGGCAAAACGGTCCACGTAGCCGACATAACCGATCATACCGGACTGTTGAAACCAGTCCGGTTCGTTGACCCGCCGCAGGTCGAGCAGGCGCAATTCCTCCGGCCGGCCGGCATAGGCCCGGGCCACGATGCCAAGCAGATTTTCGAGATGCGCGGCAAAGTCCAGGTGCCCGCCGTACAGCTTCGCCAGCGGCCTTAGTACATCCGGCATGTACAAATCGAACCGGATCCGAAAAAGGGTCTGTTCGAGAGGTTCCATCCGGCCCAGGGGACCGGGTAGCAGGCGATCGAACAGGCTGTTCAGATCGATTTCATCGACAAGGGATGGATTGTTCATCATTGTTTCTTCGGGTGAGATTGCGGCGATGGTAGTGGGAATATCGAACTACACTATTGAGACTAAACGCCCTTTGCCGCGTGTAAAGGCAAGTGGGTGTCAATTCTCAAATTCTTCCTGGGACGAGGAACCGCGGACATGGCGCAAGCAATCTGTCTGGGCGAACTGCTGATCGATTTTGTTCCCACTGTTACCGGCACCGGTCTGACCGATGCCCCGGCGTTCGTCAAGGCGCCGGGCGGGGCGCCGGGCAACGTCGCCGTCGGACTGGCGCGGCTTGGGATCGAAAGCACGTTCATGGGCAAGGTCGGCGACGATGCCTTCGGGCATTTCCTGGCCGACACGCTGACCCAAGCCGGGGTGGACGTCGGCCCGCTGCGTTTTTCCTCCGAAGCGCGCACCGCGCTGGCCTTCGTCTCGTTGCGGGCGGATGGGGAGCGCTAATTCAGACACTGGTGGCGAATTCATTTTTG
>JAGRHM010000398.1 GCA_020445005.1 Candidatus Competibacteraceae bacterium
TTTTTGCCTGATAAACCTTGACAAACCTTTTCGGATAAGCTTGAACTTGAACAAGCAATAGTCTACTCAGGAGATGCCGAATGATTTTTACCCAACCAGCATAGGGCAGCCGTCGCTAAATTCGACTACACTTTTCCAATTGTTAACAGCATTCCTGATCAGTGAGTTGGAGGTCATGCTATGGAGAACGTGGTGATCGTCGCCGCCCGCCGCACCGCGGTCGGCAAATTCCTGGGTAGCATTGGTGGTATCTCGGCCAGTACACTGGGCGCTAAAGTTATCCAGGCGTTGCTCGCACAAACCGGGGTGCTTCCCGAGCGCATCGACGAAGTCATCCTCGGCCAGGTGTTGACCGCAGCGACCGGCCAAAACCCCGCCCGCCAAGCGTCCATCGAAGGGGGATTGCCCCACGAAGTACCGGCGATGACCATCAATAAGGTCTGCGGGAGCGGTCTCAAAGCGGTCCATCTAGCTGCGCAGGCGATTAAATGCGGCGACGCGCACATCATCATTGCCGGCGGCCAGGAAAGCATGAGTCAGTCTTGTCATGCCCTCGCGGGTTCCCGTAGCGGCTACGCTATGGGCGACTGGAAGATGGTCGACACCATGATCAAGGATGGCCTCTGGGACGCTTTCCATCAATACCATATGGGCAGGACCGCGGAGAATATTGCCCAGGATTTCGGCATTTCCCGGGAGGAACAAGATGCCTTCGCGGCCGTTTCCCAACAGAAAGCGGCGGCGGCCCAGCAAGCCGGTTACTTCAAAGAGCAGATCGTTCCTGTTGAAATCCCGCAGCGCAAGGGTAAATCCATCGTCTTCGACACCGATGAGTTTGTCCGGCCCGGGACCACCGCTGAGAGCTTGGCCAAGCTGCGCCCTGCCTTCACGAAGGACGGTACGGTCACGGCGGGCAACGCTTCCGGCATTAACGACGGTGCGGCTGCGTTCCTGGTGATGAGCGAGCGCGCGGCCCAAGAACAGGGGTTAACGCCATTAGCCCGGATCGTGGCCTACGCGAGCGCTGGCGTCGATCCCAGAATTATGGGCACGGGTCCAATCCCTGCCACGCAGCGCTGTCTCGAAAAAGCCGGCTGGAGTCCCGCGGATCTGGATCTGGTGGAAGCCAATGAAGCCTTCGCCGCCCAGGCGATTTCCGTCAATCGCAAGTTAGGCTGGGATCTCAATAAGGTTAACGTCAACGGCGGTGCGATCGCCCTCGGCCATCCGATTGGCGCATCAGGCGCTCGGGTATTGGTTACCCTGTTGCACGAAATGGTGCGGCGCGATGCCCGCCGCGGTCTGGCTACCCTGTGCATCGGCGGTGGCCAGGGCGTCGCGCTGGCCGTCGCGCGTTAACAGCGTCAATCGGGGGATGAAAGGGCCCCCTAAAACTGAGTCAAGTTTCAGTAATTTTTATCCAGCAGGTCGTAGCCTGGATGAAGCATAGCGGAATCCAGGTTTGCCTAAGCCCGTTCCCAGGCAAAGCCGGACAGGTTGCGCTGTTCGGCGCTGAAGTCGATGCCAATCAAGGTCACCGGTTGACCGATGTAGCGGTGGTGATAGCCCTTGTGCTTGATCTGATTCAGCGCCGTTTGCCCATTGTTGCCCTCATCGACCTTGAATTCCAGCAGCCAGATGCGCCCCTGGTACTCAATCACCAAATCCACTTGACCCCGGTGGCTGACCTCTTCGGCGCGGGTGTCCACGCCCAGCGCGGCGAAGGTGCAATAGACCAGCGACGCCCAGTAGCCTTC
>JAGRHM010000399.1 GCA_020445005.1 Candidatus Competibacteraceae bacterium
TGTTGACCTGGCAGGCGAGTTTTGCTGGCGACAAGGATAGGAAAGATGTCAATATCTTGGCGTTTCAGCCGTTTGCCTTTTATCAGCTCGGCGGTGGAACTTACCTGCGCGCCGCACCGATCTGGGCCTATAACCTGAAAACCGACGATTACAGTGTGCCGCTGGGGGTCGGCATTGGCCAAGTCATCAAAGAGGGTAAAACCGTTTATAACATTTTTGTGGAGCCTCAGTTTTCTGTTGCGGACGATGGACCAGGGCAGCCAGAGTGGCAGGTATTCTTGGGCTTTAACATGCAATTCTTAAATTGATTCAGAGAGCAGCGCTTGGCGAAGAGACAAGGAATTTACATGAAAGTTGGTAAACTGGGTTTCGTCATAACAGTCGCCGCGTTGAGCGCCAATGCCAGTGCGAGTGGTCTGTATCTATACGAAATTGGCACTGAAGATGTCGGATTGGCGGCGGCGGGCGCTGCTGCTCGCGCACAGGACGCTTCGACCATCGCGTTCAATCCGGCCGGCATGACCCGGCTCGACGGGAACCAACTCACCTTTGGCGCACAGGCGCTGTATGGCGATGTGGATTATCAGTTGGACGGCGCAGGCGCGCTGCAAGGCAACAGTCCGGGTAATGTCGTCGGTTGGTTTCCGGGTCTCAGCGCCTTTTACAGCCATAGCCTCAACGAGCGCCTTAAACTCGGTGTGGGCCTCTACGGCAACTTTGGCCTCGGTTTGCAGTTCGGCGATTGGGCTGGCAGCCAACTGATCAAGGACAGTACGCTGATTGCCTTGACGACGCAGCCGACCGTGGCTTACCGTTTCAACGATCAGTGGTCACTGGGTTTGGGAATCGGTATCAATTATGGACTGTTCTCGCTCAAGCGCGACAGCGCCAGCGGCGAACAAAAGCTCGATGATCACGACTGGGCTATCAACGGTAAGATTGGTGTGTTGTACGAACCTAGCCCGACGACGCGCATTGGTCTCACCTACACCAGTAAGACTGATTATGACTATCAGGTTTCTACGGACGTTACGTTCACCTATGCGATTCCGAGTCATCCGGATTTAACGGTCACTCGAACTTTTGCGCTGCCTCTTGAGGGCATGGTGAATACGCCCCAACAATTGATGATTAGCCTGTTTCATCAGATCGACCCCGGCTGGGCGATCCTGACGAATATAGGCTGGCAAGACTGGAGCGTTTACAACGACAACGCGATTTTTGCCGCCAATCGGGAAATTCCAGGAAGTAATCGTATACGAGACACTTGGCATGTCGCGTTCGGGGTGCAGCATCAGGTTAACGAAAACCTGCGCCTTAATAGCGGAATGGCCTATGATTCCAGCTTCTATAAGAATCAGGACAACACTTCCCTCACCATGCCTTCCGGGGACGCATGGCGCTTTGGCGTCGGCGCACAATACCAACTCGATAAGAATTCCAGTCTGGGTGCGGCCTTCGAATATCTCCAAATGGAGAAATCCAGCGTGCCGAATATTTTGCTCAGCGGCAATTACGACACGTCAAGGTTGTATTTCTTTACCGCCAACTACAGTCACCGCTTTTAACTTTGCAAGCGGAGGGACATCATTCCCGGAATTTGCCAAAGCAAACAATCTCCTGAGATGAAAAAACATTTTGGATTTTGGCGGATTGCTACACTCATCGTTGTCCTCCTTGGCCCTGGGAGGCTGATGCTTTTCCCCGCGTATGCCGAAACCGAACCGGCGGAACCCTTGCCGGAGCGCCACCCGCTGGTCGCACCTGGCGGCGGTTACATCGGCGCGCAAACCTGCGCCGAATGCCATCAGCATGAATATGAAAGCTGGCAAGGTTCGCATCATGCCCGGTCGATGGAGCCCGCCAATGAAAAAACCGTGCTGGGCGATTTCAACAACGCAACCTTTACCTACGAGGGGGTGACCTCGACCTTTTTCCGTCAGAAGGGGCAATTCATGGTGCGCACCGACGGACCCGATGGCGCATTGCGAGATTATGAAATTGCCTACACCTTCGGTTTCACCCCTTTGCAGCAATACCTGATCGGCTTCCCTGACGGCCGCTACCAGATGCTCGGCATCGCCTGGGATTCCCGTCCGCAGGAACAAGGCGGACAACGCTGGTTTCATCTCTATCCCGACCAGAACATCACGCCTCGTGATCCGCTGCACTGGACTGGCTTGCAGCAAAACTGGAATTACATGTGCGCGGAATGCCATTCGACAAATCTGCACAAGAATTATGATCCCCAAGCCAGGCGCTTTCACACCACCTGGTCGGAAATCAA
This sequence comes from Candidatus Competibacteraceae bacterium, assembly GCA_020445005.1. Classification (GTDB taxonomy): domain Bacteria; phylum Pseudomonadota; class Gammaproteobacteria; order Competibacterales; family Competibacteraceae; genus UBA2383. The sequence goes on from JAGRHM010000399.1 coordinate 2,288, forward strand.
TGTCTCCTGTGAAGCCTGTCATGGTCCCGGCGCCGATCACCTCGCCTGGGCGAATCAGCAAGGGGACTGGCAAAAACTCGACAATACGAAAGGCTTGGCTATCGCTCTCGACGGGCGGCGCGGCGTACTTTTTCCGATGCGCGTCCTGGCCATGCAAGCGCTGAATCTGGCGACCACCGCCCTGCCTGAATCCTCGGGTACGCTGTGGAATACCACGCCGGGAAAGGTGAATGCGCCCCAAGCCGTGCGCCGGGAACTGGAGCTCTGCGCCCGGTGCCATTCGCGGCGCGGGCAAATCTGGGAAGACTATCAATTTGGCCAGCCGCTGCTGGACACGCACCGTCCGGCGTTGCTGACCCCTGATCTCTATTACCCCGACGGGCAAATGAAGGACGAGGTGTTCAATCACGGCTCCTTCCTGCAGAGCAAGATGTTCGCCAAGGGCGTCACCTGCAGTGACTGTCACGAGCCGCACAGCGGCAAATTGCGCGCCGCCGGCAACGCCGTGTGCTTGCAATGTCACCTGCCCGCCAAGTACGAGACGCCGGCCCATCATTTTCATCCTATGCACTCCGCCAGCGCCGAATGCGTCGCTTGCCACGCCCCCACCACGACGTACATGGTGGTCGACCCGCGTCACGATCACAGCTTCCAGATTCCCCGCCCCGCCCTCTCAGTCAAACTAGGTATTCCCAACGCCTGTACGCGCTGTCACGAAGACCAGTCCGCAGAATGGGCGGCGAAGCAGGTGGAAAAGTGGTATGGCGATCCGCCCATGGGTTATCAACAATTCGCTGAGGCGCTACATACGGGCGCGCTGGATGCGCCAGGCGCGCAAGAATTGCTGCGGGCACTGGTCAAAAATGCCGACCAGCCGAACATCGCCCGCGCTACCGGCATCACCTTGCTGGGCAACCGGCTCAACCCGACCGCGCTCGACACGATTCGCCCCCTGTTGACCGATGCCGATCCGTTGCTTCGCGCTACAGCCGCGCAGGCGTTGCAGGCGTTGCCACCCGAATTGAAGGTCCAGCATCTGTTGCCGTTGCTGGATGATCCTGTACGCCTGGTGCGGATCGACGCCGCGCGCACCTTGGCAAATGTACCCAAAGAAACCTTGAGCGAAACGCAACAGTCAGCGATTCAGCGTGGCGTCACGGAAGTCATCGCTACGGAGAAAACCAACGCCGAACGACCCGAAGCCTGGCTGAACATCGGCTTGATCTACACCGATCACCGTCAATGGGAGCACGCCGAAGTCGCTTATCGAACCGCCCTGGAGCTGCAACCCGACTTTACTCAGGCAGCGGTCAATCTCGCCGATCTGTATCGTCTGCGGGGGCGAGACGAAGAGGGAGAGAAAGTCCTGCGCCAGGCGCTCTCGCTGGATCCGCACAATGCCGCTGCTCATCATGCGCTGGGATTACTGCTGATTCGCCAGAAACAGCCATCTGGGGCGTTGGCCGCTTTAGCGGAAGCTGCCCGGTTGGGTGAAGACAACCCGCGTTATGGCTATGTGTACGCGGTGGCGCTGAATAGCGTCGGGCAAGGCGCAGCGGCGATTCAGGTCTTAAAAAAGGTGTTGGTTCGCCATCCCAATAATCGAGATGCCTTGCTGGCTTTGACGACTTTCCAGCGCGATGCCGGCGAACGGGATGCGGCCCGCGAGTCGGCCCGCCGCCTGACCACCCTGGAGCCGGAAAGTCCACAAATTCAGGCGTTGTTGCGGCAGTTAAGCGAACGCTAGGACCAGCTACCTGATCGCCATCGTCAGAGACTTGGCGGTGTCTTGCGCCAGGAATACCCCTTGCTCCCGAGTTCATAGCCATACGCAAACAGCGCCTGCATGTATTCCGTGTCGAAATCTTCCTTATGCCACGATAGATATATATATATAGTCAAAAAGTTTTTTATTAGTTATTGAAAATTCCGATCCTTCAAAATACGCAGGATTGTAGAATTAAGAGGACGTAGCTCGACTCACGACCGCCGGATGACATCGCAAATCAACCACAGCAAGCCGATCACAAACAGGCCACTGATGCCCGTGAACCCAATCAGCACCCCAACCGCCCCTAAATGCCGATAGACGAAACGCACCCGATGGGTTCCGGCGGGCAGGCGGATGGCCTTGAAAGCCAGATCAGCTTCCATGACCTCGACTGCCTCGCCATCCACGAAGCCCTGCCAATGCGGATCGTAGGCATCCGCATACACCAGCCACGCGCCTTGCGGATGGCGGACGGTCACTTCCAGTTCCATGACGTTAGCCTGAAAGCGCCGGGGCGGATGAATCGTCCCAGGTGAGTCGGTCGCTGAATTATCCTCCAAAGAAACCAATTCGACATTCTCCGGTGTGGTCGATGCGCCCGGCCCGCTGGAAACGGCCACATCCTGCACCGGGAATCCGGGCATCAGTCCCAGCCGGTAGAATCGCACCAGATCGCCAGTAGCCACGGCATCGACCCACAGGCGGTAATGGGAAAAGGACCGGGAGTCGTCGATGGCAAAAACCCGTTTTTCCTGGTTGCGCCAGGGAGGAGACGCCTCAACCTGGTCAAGCAGCACCCACTCCCGGCCATTTTGGGAAGCCATCAGCCGCCAGTTCTGCGGCATACGGAGCCTTCCAGCCTCCTCGTGGATTCCGGCGCCCAGAAAATAGGCGCGGGCCGCCACAGGATGCACGTAAGACCAATCGAAGGCCATGGGCATCCCGCCTTTTCTCTCGACGAATCGAGTGACATTAGTGACCGATTGCAGGAAGGCTTGCCCGGCATTAGTCAGCGGCGGCAACTGGAACGGCGCAATCATGTCGCTGGTCAGCGGCGCGCGCGCAACCGCTGCCGCCGGTCGCAGAATCAACTGATCCTCACGTGGGGGGAAAACCGACAGATGGATTGCCTGCTGGGCTTCCTCGACGACGATACCCTGACTCAATCCGACCAGTCGCAGCACCGGATATTCACATCCCAGAGTGCGGGCGATGCGTGGTTCCGCATCGAGGAGCGGACTATTTTCATGAATGGCTTTTTCCAGGTAAAGACTATGAAGTCTGGAAAAGAAGAGGACGGCATGGGAGGCGACGCGGGTTCTCCAGGCAACATGGCAGGTCGGCCATTGGATAGTTTGCTGATGAATCGGGTCTCTTTGATCGGAGAAGAGGTTGCTGGCATCCAAACCCAAACTGAAATATTGCCGGTCCCGGACCTGGGCTGGCGTATGTAGGGTCCGTTGAGATTGGAAATTTACCGGCGAACGGGAGAAAATTTGCATTATTTCAAGTTGCTGCCGGTGGTTAAGCCGGGGATAGTCCGCATTGAGGGCGATATGAAAGCCAATCAGGTCTACCAGCAGAACCAGGGTCAGAGGGATCGTCAGGCGATGCGGGGAGCGGGAGAGCGCCAAATGGTTTCTTTTCCAAAGCCACCAGGCGATGGCCGCGGCGCAGGCGAACACACGCGCCGCCAGCGCCATCATCCAGACGGTGTCTTGGTCGCGCCACCCTTGGGGCAGGATGTTGGCATGAATATGATAGGAGACTGCCTGATCGATCAGATACACTCCGGCGACCACGGTCAGGACGATGCCGATCCAGTGTCGGCGTGGTCCGGACACGGCGACGAACCCCCACAATGGTCGCCCTCTTTTCCATTGCCGGAATAGGAAATCCAGGCCAAATCCGGCGCACAGGATCAGCAGCAAATGCAAAATCCCGCCCAGTTGGCCGATATGGCTCAACACCTGCATCCCAGGGAATCCATAGGCTAGGGCAGCGATGCCGCCGCCGGCGGTGATCCCCAAAACCGCCAGCGTGGCCAGCCCGAACCCGAAAAAGACCCAGGTGCGGACATGTAGAAACGCATAAACGGCGAGAACCAGCACGATCCAGCCGGGATATTCGACGATCACCGTCAGGTGATAACCTTTCAATCCGGCGATCAAATCCAGCAGTCGCGGGGTCGCTAAGTCATTGTGGCCGTAAGTCAGGTATTTCTGAAGGAAAACCAGCGGACCTAACCGGTTTTCCATATCCGTTACAAATTCCGCGCCATCGATCAGAGCGATGAGGAAAATCAGATAGACGCCCACCACGCCTAGAACCCAGCCCCACCCGGCCCAGCGGACCGGCGTAAAGCGGAAGATCTCCCGCCAGGGCCAGGGATACGCCTTGCGCAGAGCCATGAAAACGATGAACAGCACGAAAAACTGGATGCCGGCAAAATAGGCGCTAAAAGGAAGCAGTCCGCCGGCAATCAGCAACCAGACGGATTGGCGCTCCCGGCAACCGCGCACGACCAAATACATCTGAAGGGGCAACAGGCTGATGATCTCCAGCATAAGGAGGCATTGGGTCAACCAGGGCAGGCCCAGAAACAGGGAGGCTAGGCAAACCAGAAAGACGGTGGCCGGATGCCGGAACAGCATCCGCGCCAGCAGCCAGATGCCGATGAGAAGAATCCACTGATCCATGAGGATGGCGATCTTGAACAGCCATAGAGAGTCTTCGACGCCAAACCAGGCGCCCAAGGTAAGAATCATGAGTTTCGGGGGTTTGACCAGGACCAGCAGGTACGGTAAGGAAGACAGGCCCAGTGATTGCGCTGGTATCCACAGGGGAAACTGGCTGTTGTGCATCAACTCCTGATGAAAATAATGAAAGGTTTCCATCACGAGGAGAGAGTCGTGCAAAGGCAGGAATGCTGGGGTCAACAGCGGGAGGTTGAACAGGGTGCAAAAAGCGAGCAGCAGGAACAACTGGCCGATGAGACACCTGGCCAGCCAGGCCGAAAAGCGGGATGAGATGATTTGTAAGGCTTTGGAATTGTCGATATCAGGAATAGAAGATCTAACAGCATTCAAATCAGTATCCTCACCTTCCTGGCGATGGTCAAACATGCTTATGCTGTACCTGAAAAGTTATTTAGGACCATGCTGAGTTGGAAATCTTTAGGTATCCGTGAGGCGCTCAGTTGACTCTTAATCCTCTAAATGTCAGGAGCGCCGGGTCGCCGCAATTTGCGAGTATCTTTATTTGCAAATACCGACCATTTACAGGTACCGGAAATTTTATTATACGCCAATCGCCGCGATCCTGATCCCCGGATAGACACAAATCATCAAACAGACCAGAGCTAACCCAGTTTTTTTCATTATCGCTCGTCCTAATTTCAATGATTCGGGGCATGCGTTTTTCATTCTGGTCCTGGGGAAGGATACCAATTTTCTCAATTGATTGCGTTTTTCCGAAATCAATCGTAATCGTTTGTGGATATTTCGGATTTCTTGCCGAATGCCATCCGGGTTGAATGGCTTGCAGAAGTCCATCAGGCGAAAATGAATCGAGTTGAGAGCTTGCGGTCAGTTTTGGAAAGCAATGATCACTTTTATTTTTAAATATTGAAAAATTATCAACATCTTTTAAATTTTCAAGGTACAATTTATTAATATAAGTACCCAAAGTACTATTCAAATTATCATAGATAAGAACAATGCGGTTTAAACACTCAAAGCGATCATTTGGATAACCAAATTTTTTAATTACATCCTCCTCAATAAAAAGATGTGGATCGCTCATTTTAGTATTCAGAATAATAAAATTAGGAGGGAATCTCTTATACCATTCAAAATTGCTGATCCAGTGATAAAGTAAAATATCTTTATCTCTAACCTGGGTAATCTTTAAATTATATCTGGACAGCATTGTGAAGTATTTTGCATCCCAGTAATTTCCAATACCATTTTTTAATCTTCGAGTATGAAGATTCCTGTCTAAACATTCCATAACAGGCGGATAAAAAACAGAGTACCTTTTTAATGATTTTATATTATCGAATTGAATAATTGAAGATATATAGATA
>JAGRHM010000400.1 GCA_020445005.1 Candidatus Competibacteraceae bacterium
TGAGCACCGAATCGCTCGTTGTAAATGACCTCGCCCGCGATTTCCCTGCGGCTTCAATCCTTCCGGTCGCCGGATCGCGCGCACTTGACGTCAAGCTGGCTCGATCCCGTGAAGATATCCAGGCTGCACAACGCCTGCGCTACACCATTTTCGCTGAGGAAATGGGCGCCCGTTTGCACAACCGAATTCCCGGTCTGGATCATGATCAACTCGACCGTTATTGCCAACATCTGATCGTGCGTGATTCCTTTGGCCAAGTGGTGGGCTGCACCCGTATTCTCACCGCCGAAGCCGCACAGCGTGCGGGGGGATTTTATTCGCAGACCGAATTCGACTTGGGACTCGTGCTGGCGTTACCCGGGCAATTCATGGAAATCGGTCGCACCTGCGTGCATGTCGATTACCGTAATGGCGCAACAATCAGCGCCCTATGGTCCGGCCTGGCGGCATTTATCGCGGAACGCCGCATCGATTATCTGATCGGCTGCGCCAGCATTCCGCTGGGGAAAGATGGCAGCAGCGAAGCGCGGGCGCTCTATGCGGAACTGGCGCGGCGTTGCCTGGTTCCGGAGTCATTGCGCGTGAAACCGCATCTGCCATTGCCGCGTCATGATGGTCTGGCCCAAAATCGATTTGCTGTGCCGCCATTATTAAAGGCTTATTTACGACTTGGCGCACAAATCGGCGGCGAACCCTGCCTGGACCCCGACTTCAACGTGGCTGACGTGTTCATCTTGCTGTCTACTCAACAGATCGAGCGGCGCTACGCCCGGCACTTTCTGGATCGCGATCAGTGACCGCCTTTTCTGCCAATCCCCCTCCTTCAAGACACCCTCGGGAATGGCTGGCCTGCGTGGGTCGGCGAACCCTGCGTGTTCCACGCCTCACGCTGCACATTCTGGTCGGCGTCGCGATCGCCGCCGCTCTTGGACCCGGCCGCCAACGCCGCTATGTCTCCACCTGCCCCCTAGTGTGGTGGAGCCGGGGATTGTGCCAGATTCTGGGGATTCGTTTACAAACATCAGGAGCCGTATGCCAGGGGCCAACCTTCTTTGTCGCTAACCATATATCCTGGCTGGACATTTTTTGCATTGCCGCAGTTTGCCCTACCCACTTTCTGGCTAAACAGGATGTTGCGGCCTGGCCGTTGTTTGGTTGGCTCTGCCAACGCGCCGGCACCGCATTCATCCGTCGCGGCGACGACAACGGCGTCGCTATGGAGCAACTGGCCTGGCGCTTGCGGCAGGGCGAACGGATATTGATTTTCCCGGAAGGCACTTCAACCTCCGGGGAAACCGTTCGGCGGTTCTTTCCCCGACTGTTCCAGGTAGCGATCCTGGCGCGCTGTCCCGTGCAAGCTATCGCGCTGCGCTATCCGCGCCGCGATGGTCGCAGTGGACCCCATCCGACTACGCCTTTCGTGGGCGACGATGAATTGCTGCCTCATCTGTGGCGTCTGCTTGGCGAACCGGCGATTGATGCCAAGGTGCATTTTGGAGCCATTCACACCGCCCCGCACCCTTCCCGCGATGTTCTCGCTCGATCTACTCATGCTGAAATCAGCGCGCGAATTTCACCCCCTCAAATCCCACCGGTAGCAGAGGCTTTGGAGAAGTAACCGTTGACGCCCCTTGCCTGAACTTAACCAGCAACCCAACCCGGTATCGGCGACGCCCCGGACACACCGCGAGATTCCCTGGCCATAACAATGGCCTGCTGGTGATCCCAGCGCAGGATTTCCAGGACGCCATTGGGCCGTTCCACCAGTGCGGTGCAACTCTCCACCCAGTCGCCGTCATTGCAATACAGTACGCCGTTAATCTCGCGCAACGCCGCATGATGGATATGGCCGCAAATCACCCCGTCCAGACCGCGTCGGGCGGCTTCATGCGCCGCCGCCGCCTCGAAACGGGCGATATAGGCCGCCGCTTGCCCAATGCGCTGCTTGAGAAAACTGGCCAGCGACCAGTAAGGATGATTCCAGCGCCGCCGCCAGCGGTTATACCAGCGGTTGGCAAAGAGCAGCAGATCGTAGGCCCAGTCGCCTAGCCAGTGCAGCAACGGCCCGCCACAACGCACCGCGTTATCGCACTCATCGCCATGCATGACCAGAAAACGTCGACCGTCCGCCGTCACATGCAAGGCTTCCTGGACGATTTCGATGCCACCAATGCGCAAATCCAGATAGTCGCGCGCGACTTCATCATGGTTGCCGGGTATGTACACCACCTGAACTCCGGCCCGCGCTTTGGCCAGCAAGGCCTTCAGCACTTCGCTATGCGCGGCTGGCCAACGCCCCCCACGTTGCAGACTCCAGAAGTCAATCAGGTCACCGACCAGGTAAATCTGCTGACAGTCATTCTGGCGCAGAAATTCAAGGAGAAACTCAGCCTTGCATTCCCGGAAACCCAGATGGACATCGGAAATCCACAGAGAACGGAATGATGAGGAAGACATGGCGATTAACCGTCGTGTTTTTGCCCAATGAAACAGAAATAGCGCCAACCGCCCGCGTAAGCCGTATGGACCGTCGCCGTGAGCGGATGACAAAGCAGGTGAAGCGCCGGCCAAAGATGGCCGTCCATGCGCACATGATTGACCGCCATCCAGCGCCGAAACCCGACAAACCGGGTATCGTGAAAATCCACGACCGCCAGGCGTCCGCCCGGTCGCAGATCCCGCACCGCCGATTTCAGCGCCAGGTTCCAGCCCGGATTAATCATCGACAGGCAGTAGGAGAACACGATCAGATCAAATACCGGTTCCGGGTAGAGCGGCCGGTCATAACGCTGTTCCAGCAAGGTCACGGGGAGTTGACGGGCTTCCAGCTTGCGCCGCGCCCGCGCCAGCATGTCGGTCGATAAATCCAGACCGGTCACCGCCGCTTGCGGGAACTGATGCGCAAGACGGAGCAGGTTATCGCCGGTGCCGCAGCCGATTTCCAGAATATTGCGCGGTGGATGGGGATCACGGCCAAGCGCGCGGATCAGCGCCGTCCGTCCGAACAGAAAGCTCCAGCGGGTCGCATCGTAAATGCGCGCATGCCAACGGTAGTAGCGAGCCAACGCGGCATCGCTGGAAGATAGTGCACTGGAAGCGTTCGGCCAGACACTGTTATGCGGCGATGTCATAACACCTCCGCAAAATGCAGGCTGCCATAAGTGCCTACGCGATCCTGGGAATGCAAGGGTTCGGTCAGCGCCGGGAAGAAACGCAGCGCCTGCCGGGTCCAGTCCGGCAGAAAGCCGATATCGTCGCCGGCGGACCGGAGCAGAATCCGGCTGCCTGGACGGCTGTTGGCCAGAATCAGCCGCCACTCTTCCTCCAGCGCCTGGGGTTGGTGCCAGGCCAGCCAGTCCTGATGATCGAGGAGTACAAAGTGGCTGTACTCACCCGGATGATCGTTCAGAAAACCGCTGACCGTTGTATCATAGGTATGAATACGATCCAGATGGGCGCGCAGGTGGGCAAAATTCTCCTCGCGCAGATAATTGGGGCAGCAGCGCTCGGTGTAGGACCCGGTTAGATAGGCTCGCCAGAAATAGTTGTCCTGGATCAGCACTTCGGTCAGCACATGCCGCAGCTTGTCGCTGATGTAGCCAATCACGCCGCCGGGATACTGCTGCTGGATCAGCCGGATTTGTGGACGCGGCACGCCCAAGAGAGCCAGAGCGGTCGGTTGCCGCAATAACCAGGTGCTGAATCGCCCCCACAACGCCGGTTCGATCTTCCGGTACAACTCGCGTTGTTCTTCCAGCGTTCGGGCATCCAGGAGATCGAAGAGATAATCCCGCAGTTTCCGCCCCGACTTGAGCAGTTGCCGGCTGACCAGCCAGGCCACCGCGCCGCAGGTACCGTGGTAATAGAATGATTTTTTACGATTCGTTGTATCGAAGTAGGCGATCTTCCGGTCCCAGAACGCCGCCGCGTAGGCGGGCAATCGCGAACGCACCGATTCATAAAGCTCGCGGAAACGCGGATGCGATCCCCGGCGAAACATTTGTTCCAGATCGCCAAAATCCCCGTAACCGATCAACGCCAGCTTAAGCTGTAGCAAGGCGTTTTGCCGGGGATTCACATCAACGGCATGAATGGCCGCTGGTACATCCAACAGGTAGTCCAGGGCATTACAGCCGGCGCTGGTCAGCACCACAACCTGACTATCCTGATTCAGATCCAACAATTGCCGGTCAATCCGGGGATCTTCCCAGCACATGTTGTAAATCAAATAACGTTGATGAATCGTTTTGAACAATAAATCGTGGGCTTGATTGCCGATTTGAGCGCCGAGTTGCCTGACCATACCGCCTCGAACCAGGGTTAGGGAAGTCGATAGGCAGGCAAGTATGGGAACGGATGGTAACGAAATGATGTCGCCGCCATGACAGTTAAGTTTTCCGTTTTCCGGCTTCAAGTTCGAGGGTTGCAGAAACCTTGCGCCTTAATCACAGTCTCTTGGGAAATGCAAACTCTCTCACTGCGAACACTGCGAACCGTTTTCCACGCTTTCCTGCCAGCCCTTCTGGCGCTGACGCTGGTCAGTTGCAGCGTCTTGCGCCTGGCTTACTATCATCTCGATTACTGGTTGCTCGGACAGGTCGAGGATTTCGTAGCTTTGAATAACGAGCAGCGCGTCTGGCTGGAGGAACGGCTGAAAGCGCACCGGCAATGGCATTGTCGTACTCAGTTGCCGGCCTACGATCAATGGCTGGGCGAATTGCAGGCGGAAATCGCATCCCCGGAACCAGACCTGACGCGGATTGATCGGCTCGCCTATCGATTGGAGTCTTTCATCGACGCGATCCTGATCGAATTCGCGCCTACTCTGGCAGAGTTACTGGTGCGGCTTGATCCCGTCCAGCGCGCTGAGTTGTTTACCCGGCTGGATCAGGAAGTAATTGATGCCCGCGTCAAATACCTGGACCCGCCACCAGAGGAGCGGCAACGCGAGCGGGCTGAAAGGATGGAAAAGCGGTTACGGCCCTGGATCGGCGACCTGACTGCAGAACAATCCGCACGCATTCGCCAGTGGAGCATCGCCCTGGACCGTCAAGGTGGGGGTTGGCTGGCGAATCGTCAGCGTTTGCTGGAGGCCGCGCGCGAGGCTTTAAGTGGGTCGGATATGGGCGCTGCCCGAATCCGGCTGGTCGGTTTGTTTGAGTCACCGGCTATCGTGCGCACCGAGGATTATGCCCGCCAGGCGGCGCGTAGCCGGGTAGAGGCGCTGGCGCTGACCGCTGATTTGATGCGCTTAGCCACTGACCGCCAACGCGTCCGGCTGACCCAACGTCTCGATAGCTTGCGCGCGGATTTGAGGGCGCTCAGTTGCGGCGAAACTACGCTGGCTGCTTCCCTGGAGTCAGCGCGCGATTGATGATATCAAATTCTGATCCAGACCACGGATCAGGGTGTATTTTCCTGCCGCCGCCGAGCGGCATCCTGCATAAATTGGTCGATATCCTTCTCGAATTTCTTCAAGTCCTCGGGGCGGGTTGGCACGGCGGGCGGTGCGGCCCTGTCGGTGGTTTCCGGGGCAACTGCCGGCGGAGGTGGTTTGTGGCCAAGCCATTGAACCAGCAGCAATTCCCGGTCTCTTGAA
>JAGRHM010000401.1 GCA_020445005.1 Candidatus Competibacteraceae bacterium
AAACTGGCGGGACACACCAGATTGCCGACATTTTCGATAAACAGAAGATCCAGGTCGGTCAGATTCAGGCGATTGAGCGCGCCATGAACCAGGTGCGCATCCAGATGGCAGGCTGTACCGGTCGTAATCTGGTGGACTGGAACGCCCAGCGCGCGGATACGATCGGCGTCGTTCTCGGTTTCCAGATCGCCCTCAATGACGCCGATGCGCAACCTGCCCTGGAGCGTGCGGATGGTGGACTCCAGCAGCGAGGTCTTGCCGGAACCGGGCGAGGACATCAAGTTAATGGTTAACACGCCCTGCGCGTCAAGCCGGCTTCGATTGATTTGGGCTTGCTGATCATTCTGGTCCAACAAGCCGTTCAGAATCCTCTCCGGAGTGGAAATCGGCGCAGCGCGATCCGGAGGGGGACTCAGCAAATGGCGATTGCCGTCAGTGATATTGCATCCACAGGTATTGCACATAGCGATCAGTCTTCATTGGTGACCAGTTCAACCCGCGCGAGGATCAATTCATGCCCGTCGATCAATTTCGTATCGAGACTCGCGCAGACCGGGCAACTCAGGTTATTGGGCGAGGTTTCGGATTCCGCGCCACACGCACGACAGGATACGCGGGGCGCTGCTTCTTCTGTAATCAGTTCCGCTGTTTCGGCAATGGTTCCCACTTGGATCAGAGTAAAAGCGTTGCGCAACAACTGCGCTTCGACTCCCGAAAGCACACCCACCCGAATCTCGATCCGCGCTACGGCAACCGCGTTATGGACGTTGGCCAGGTCGGTGAGCTGATCGATGATGTTCTGGCACAGGGAGAGTTCATGCACTCACTTCTTCCCCGGCTAACAATTCATCGAACAGCTCCCAGGATTCCCGGGCTTCTTCAGCGCTGATTTTCTGAATAGCGTAGCCGACATGGATCAGCACCCAGTCCCCAATGCCAATCGGCTCATCCTGCAACATGAAGAGGTTAACATCGCGCGCGACGCCCTTAGCGGAACAGCGGGCCTCGAAACCGTTAATTTGCGTAATCTGCATTGGAATGGCCAGACACATAGTCGGATGACTCCCAAGGTCATAAAGTGTACTTTTGTACTCTTTCATTAATTATAGTGACCTGCAAGAGTGGTTGACATCCATGAGCAAAAATAGAACTCATACCGACGCACGCATCACCCTGGCTCATGGCAATGGCGGCCGCTTGATGCGCGAACTGATCGACGAGGTTTTCGCCCAGGCGTTGGGCAGCCAACTGGATACCCGTGTAGACGCAGCTCGACTGCCGCTGAATGCGCCCGGATCGGACTGGTTGATCACCACCGATGGTTTTACCGTTGAACCGCTAGAATTTCCCGGCGGGGATATCGGCAGTTTGGCGGTGCATGGCACGGTCAACGACCTGGCCGTTTCCGGCGCTACGCCGCGCTATCTGAGCTTAAACGTTTTCATCGAGGAAGGTCTGGAAATGGCGGTGCTGGAGCGCATCAGTCACTCCATCGCCCGCGCCTGCGAAACTTGCGGCGTCCGTATCCTGGCCGGCGATACTAAAGTCGTCCGGCACGGCCAAGGTGGGGGGTTGTATCTGGCGACGACGGGTATCGGCGAACGCCGTCATGGCGTCGAACTAGGTATCGAGCGCATCCAGCCCGGAGATCGCCTCATCGTGAGCGGCACGGTGGGCGATCATGGCACGGCGGTCATGCTGGCCAGGGAACAATTTGGGCTTTCCGGGAATTTGCTTTCGGATGCGACGAGCGTAGCGCCGATCACGGAATCCTTGCTGCAATGGCCGGGGTTGCGGTTCATGCGCGATCCGACGCGCGGCGGCGTGGCCACGGTCGCCCATGACATTGCTTCAGTTGCGGGCGCTACCGTGCGTCTGTTCGAGAAATGTTTGCCGGTGCGTAAAGAGGTGCGGGGGGTGTGCGAAATCCTGGGCTATGATCCCTATTATCTGGCCTCGGAAGGTCGGGTCGTGGCGGCACTGAGTCCGGAGGTCGCTGAGCCGGCGGTTGAAATTCTGCAACGGCTTGGCTTCCATGATGCCTGTGTCATGGGCGTGATCGAACCCGGCCCGCCTCGCGTCATTCTCCAGACGGGTCTGGGCGGCGAGAGGATTCTCCCGGAGCTGGAAGATGATCCCCTGCCGCGCATCTGCTGATTTTTGAAGAAGACCTGGCTGACTTAGCCGATAAGTCGGCGGTTTAACAGATAGGCCAGATGACCGACGGGATGAAGTTGCCCGAAAGCCGCCGACGTCGCATCAAGCACGGCGCAGAGCGTCACTCCCTGGGAGAGCGTGGCCTGGAACGCTTCCATGTCTTCCGGGTGCATTGCCCACACGCGCACTTGCTTGACTGTGTATGCCAAGACGCTTGGATGCTGCACGGCGTCACGATAGACTGTCGCCAAGGTTTCCGCGTCGTCGGGTCAGTAGCGCCTATTGGGTGAAACTTCTAACCCAACCTATTACATTCGGAGCCGGCATCGGTGGGGCGATGCCATAGCCCTGACCATATGAGCAACCCATTTCCTGCAACAGCAAGAGTTGACTGTTGGTTTCAATGCCTTCGGCGACCACTTCCAGGCCCAGTTCGCCCGTCATGGCGAGAATCGCGCGCACCAGAGCTTGATCAAGGGTCCGGTTTTCGATGTCATGAATGAAAGATTTGTCTATCTTGATCCGGTCCAGGGGAAAGTTCTTGAGGTAGGCCAGCGAAGAATAACCGGTGCCGAAATCATCAAGAGAAATCCGGAATCCACGCTGACGCGCCTCCGCCAGCCAGGTCCGGGTGGCCGGCGAATCCGCTAAAAGCACACCTTCGGTGATTTCCAGGGTAAGATCGATCGGAGATAGTTGGTACTCCGCCAATGTCGCGTCCAGCCAATCCAAAGATAAACGATTCGGGATCTGCCGGCTGGAGAGATTGACGGCCAAATTCGGGTGCAGCGCCTCGGTCTTGAACGCCGCCAGCCAGCGGCAGGCCTCGATCAACATCCACCGGCTGAAATCGTGGATGAGACCAGACTCCTCCGCTAACGGAATGAAACGATCTGGGGGTACCAGTTCATTTCCACGCCGCCGCCAGCGGGAAAGGACCTCAAAGCCGCTTATACGACGATCGTTCAGATTGATAATCGGTTGCAAAAAGAGCATGAACTCGTCGTGATGCTCCAAGGCATGACGAAAATCCGTTTCCAAAGTGCGACGCGCTAGGACAGCCTCGGTCATGGCCGGCTCAAAGAATTGGAAAGTGTTGCGTCCCGCCTCCTTAGCTCGATGCATGGCTAGGTCTGCGTTGCGAAACAGTTGCGCGCGCTCCCATCCGTCGTCTGGAAAAAGGGTGATGCCGATGCTGGCGCTCACATGCGCCGACTGATCATCGAGATCGAAAGGCTGGTCCAACGCCGCGAGGATCTTGGCCGCCGCCTGAGCGGCATCAGTGCTCCGCTCTATATCCCATAGCAGGACGGCGAACTCATCCCCCATTTGGCGGGCCACGGTATCGCTGATGCGCACACAGCCGAATAATCGTTGCGCCGTTTCCTGCAGAAGACGATCACCGGCGATTAGCCCTAGGGTCTCGTTAACTTTCTTGAAATGATCCAGGTCGATGAATAACAGCGCGAACTTTCGTGGCTCACGCTCGTTCTGCTGGATCGCCTGTCCCAGCCGTTCCAGGAGCAGATTACGGTTAGGTAAGCGAGTCAGACTATCATAGTGGGCCTGATAGTAGATTTCCTCCGTGCTGAGCCGGCGGCGGGTGATGTCGCTGAAAATGGCGACATATTCGACATTCTGACCTTCTGAATCCTGCACTGCCGTGATTGTCAACCATTCCTGGTAGATTTTACCGTTCTTGCGCCGATTCCAAATCTCACCCTCCCAATAGCCGACCTCAATCAGGGTGCGCCATAAACGGGCGTAGTACTCGGTTGGCATTCGGCCGGACTTGAAGATGCGCGGATTCTGGCCAATTATTTCCCGCAATTCATAGCCCATGGTTTTCGTGAACGCGCCATTTACAGCTTTGATGATGCCGTGACTGTCAGTGATCATGATCGATTCGGTGCTAGTTTCAAAGACGGTGGCAGCCAGCCGCAATCTTTCCTCAGCCCGTTTGTGCTCGGTCAGGTCGGTAACCGCCAATAACAGCAGGGATCGGTTGTCGACCTGCCAGCACGGCAGCAGGGTATTGATCCTTACGCCTTGCAGATGCGCATAAAATGTCGAGCGGCGCGCGGACTGGATGAACGTTTCAAGATTTTGTCCCGCTGGGTTCCTGAATAACGCCCGGTAGCGCGCTAGGAAAATACCGCGCTCGACACCGCTTACGTACTCCGCAAGGGACCGACCGATCAATTGGTCCCGCTCTTGATCTACCATCCGGCAGAATGTTTCGTTGGCCCCGCGAATCAGTCCAATATTGTCCAATACCAGATAGCCAACCGGCGCTTGGTGAAAAAGCAGGTAAAACGGGTTGCCCGATAGATCATCTTTTGCCATATCGTAGCGCAACTCCCTACTTCGGTCTTTAGAGACGGTACAAAAACGCCTCTTGGATTGGCTGCTGGAGAAACCGTACTATCACGCGAATTTTACATTGTATTTCGACACCGGAAATTCTTAGGTCCATACGGTCTCTTCCACGGCCCCGCTGATCAAATGACGGTCCGTTCGTTGGCTACAGCACGCGCTGGGTGATTTTATCGAAGCGACCCTTGGCCTGATCACCGCCTATTTGTCCAGCTTAAAGAAGCGCATCAACTGCTCAAGTTCGCGGGCCTGATCGCTCAAAGCGTGACTGGCGGCGGCTGTCTGTTCCACCAGGGCGGCGTTCTGCTGAGTCATTTGATCCATTTGCAGAATGGCCTGGTTGATCTGCTCGATGCCCGAAGCCTGCTCGTGACTGGCAGTGGTCATTTCGGCGACGATATCGCTGACCTTCTTGACCGCGACAACGATCTCTCTCAAAGTCTGGCCGGATTGCGCGACCAATTGGCTACCGTCCTGCACCTTACCGACACTGTTGGTGATCAGTGATTTGATTTCCTTGGCAGCATCGGAACTACGCTGAGCGAGTTTACGCACCTCACCGGCCACGACAGCGAAGCCCCGCCCCTGCTCGCCGGCGCGGGCGGCTTCGACGGCGGCGTTGAGCGCCAGCAGATTAGTCTGGAAGGCGATTTCATCGATTACCCCGATGATATTAGCGATCTGGTTACTGCTCTGATGGATAGCGCTCATCGCCGCTACCGCTTGTTTGACCACTTCGCCGCCTTGCTCAGCCTGGGTGCGAGCAGCGCGCGCCAGGTGGTTGGCCTGCTCGGCGTTCTGCGCACTGTGTTTGACCGTGCTGGTAAGTTGTTCCATCGAAGAGGCGGTCTGTTCCAGCGCCGAGGCTTGTTCCTCGGTGCGCTGCGCTAGGTCGCCGCTGCCTTGGGCGATTTCTACGGCGGCTGAATTGACTTGAGCGGTCGCCTGGGTGATTTGGCCAACCATGTGCTGGAGTTGGGTCGCCATATCGCGCATGGCGGCGTAGATACCGGTTTCCCGCCCGGTGTTCTCGAACTGCAAGGTCAAATTGCCTTGGGCGATCTGTTGAGTCAGCACCGCGATCACGGCGGGTTCGCCGCCGATGGGCCGGCGGATTCCTCTCACCAGCAACCAGGTCAGCAGAACGCCCAACACGGTGCTACCGGCCACGGCCACGATCGATAGGGTACCCAGCCAAGCCGCCGTTGCGTGACCCTCTGCGATCATCGCATTCGTGCGCGTAATGTTGTTTTCGGTAATAGCGTCGAAGGTTTGCCCCATGGCGTCCGAGATCGGCACCATGCGGCCGACCGCTTGGCGGTATTCGCTGTACAGCGCCTGCTTCTGGTCAGGGTCGGTGGCAGTGGCGAGACGTTCGAGCAAACCGTCCAATTCGATGTAAATCGTGCGCCAAGCTTTATATTGCTCATCAAGTTGTTGTTGCAGCGCTCGGCCCTGCTCGCTGGTTCGCGGGATGTTCAACAACGCCTGCCACCCATGATCTACCTGTTGCCAGCTCTCGCGGCGCTCTTGCTGAATGCCGTGCAATGCCGCGGCGGCGTCAACTTGCGTTTCATACGCAAAGACCGCCTGGGTTTGTGCACGAATCACCATCCGTTCGCGGTTGAGCTGGGCCAACGCCTGCAAGGCGGGAATGCGGTTCTCGCCGGTGTCTTCCATATCAGCGGACAGGGTGTAAATCCCGAACACCGCCAGGAGGCCGAGCAGCAGCGTGATGGTTGCCATCGTTCCGAAGCCGATAGTCAACTGTGTACTCATTTTCAGGTTGTTCGTCTTCATGATCTTGAACAGGCGTGCTACCCCATGCTACGGGTGACGAAGAGCGCACCGCGCAGTGGAGTGGAGTGAAGCATTGAGAGGATCTGAAGCAGGAACGGGGCTTCGGTGAATAAGCTTCAGCAGGGATATGGCTGAAGGAAAGGGAACGATTTGCAGCAGCCGGGAGCTTAGGCCGCAAATTTATTTTAGTAAGCTAACGGGTAATCTCAAGTAATAACATTAAAATTATTTTTGATAGGGTTACCTGGTCGATTGCCGTTTCCAGAAAGACGCTCCAGAACCCAGAGTAAAATGCATTAAATAATTTAAATTTAAGGAGAAAACAGCATGTCTCATCGTATCCTGCTAGTCGATGATGACCGTCTGATTCTCAGCACGCTTGGCAATGGCTTGCACCAGGCCGGCTATACGGTTACCAAGGCGGGTTATGGCGAAACAGCGCTTGCTTTGACTCAGCACCACCCTCATGATTTAGCCATTCTCGATATCCGCTTGCCGGACATGTCCGGTATCGAACTGGCGCGGCAGCTGTGGGATGCCTACCACCTCCCAGCCTTGTTTCTGTCCGCCTACAGCGACAAGAAAATGGTGAAGGATGCGATTAATGAAGGAGGACTTAGTTACCTGGTCAAGCCGGTGGATATGCCGCAGTTGATTCCTGCTATCGAAACGGCTCTGGCGCGCTCCCAGGATCTGAAAGCTCTCGACAAGGCCAAAAACCAGTTGGAAGAAGCCCTGAAGGGAAGACGCGACATCGCAACAGCTACTGGCATTCTGATGGAACGGCAAGGCTTGTGGCAACAGGAGGCGTTCGAGCTGCTACGCGCCCACGCGCGCACACAACGCCGCCGACTGGAATCCCTAGCCCGCGATGTCATCAACGCGGCGGAAACACTGAATGCGCTAAAGATTAAAAATTAAGGAGTAAGCGGTTCAATATTTGAGCTATGCGCTACCTCGCATGTGCTTCTAACAGGAGGCTTTTCCATGACGGATTATTCCAAGCTTTCGTGCCGTGACCTGGTTGCGAAACTGCGCGCCGCCGAGGCGGAGCTGAGGCGCATCAAAGCCATCGGAGAAACTGAGAACCGGCGAGCGGATTCGAGCAGCCGCTTGTTCACTGCTACCGAATTGCGCCATCGCGCGGAAACACAATGGCAAGCGCAACGCGTCCAAACATGTCTACCGCTTGCTGAAACCGAAAGCCAGTGGTTGATTCACGAATTGCATGTCCACCAGACTGAACTGGAATTGCAAAACGAAGAACTGCAGGAGGTTAACGCCCGGCTTCAACAGAGTTTGGAGCGTTATACCGACCTCTACGACTTTGCTCCGGCAGGCTATTTTACTCTCACTGACGATGGCGTTACCCAAGAAGTCAATTTGACCGGCGCAGTCCTGCTTGGCCAACAGCGATCCAGTTTAATCGGTCGGCGCTTGGGCCTCTTTGTAGCCGAGGATAGCCAACCCACCTTCAACACCTTTCTCGACCAGTTGATGATGGGAATTTCTCCGGGAACTTGTGAAGTAACCCTTGACCTGGAAAACGCATCGTCCCGCCAAGTGCGCTTTGAAGGTGCGTCTATCGACTTTGGCATGGACCGGCGTTGTCGTCTCATCGCCGTAGACATCACCCGATACAAACAGATGGAACAGGAACGGCGCGCGCGTGAACAACAACTCTCCGCTTTTTTTCGCGCTGTACCAGCAGGCATGGGCGTGACGGTGCAACGCCGCTTTCAACAGGCGAACGACTATTTCTTTCAGGCACTGGGTTACCGACCTGATGAAATCATCGGCCAGTCCACACGGATCGTGTATCCCAGCGACGAAGCGTTCGAACGGATTCACCGGGAAATACAGAATCAGATCGAACAGAACGGTCTAGCCATCCTAGAGACCCAAACGCGATGTAAGGATGGCCAACTAATTGATATCATTCTTCAAGTAGCCCCTTTGACACTGAACCAGCCGGAATCAGGGTGGGTCTTCGTCGCCGTGGACATTACCGAACACAAGCAGATGATGGAAACCTTGCGGCAGGTCAAGGAACGCCTAGAGTTGGTGATCGCAGGTGCCGATGTGGGGCTATATGACGTTAACCTACGGACGGGCAAAGCAGTGGTGAACGAACGCTATCTCCAGATACTGGACTATGCGCCGGGCGAAATGGTGATGACCGTAGAGGGTTGGCGGAATCTGATTCACCCCGATGACTTGCCACGAGTCGATCGCGCCTGTGAGGAAGCTAAAAAAACAATGTATTTTAATGAAGAATATCGCATGCGTCATAAGTCCGGAAATTGGATCTGGGTACTAGATCGAGGCAAGGGGTTTGATTGGGATGAGCATGGCAACCCGTGGCGCCTCGCAGGAACCCACTTGGATATCAGCGCTCGCAAACACGCTGAACAGACGTTACTGGCTAGAGAAACCCTGCTGCGCACCATCATGGAAAACAGTCCTGACCCGATCTTCATGATGGACCGCGCCAGTCGCCTGCTTTATGCCAACCCAGCAGCCCTCGCGGTTCTCAATGCATTCGGCGACCAACCGCTTTGGACCCAGGAAACCTTGATTGGCAAGACTCCCTTGGAATTCTTCGGCGACCCGGCAGTGGGGCAAGCCATATTGGAAGCCAATCAGCAGGTGATAGCGTCTGGACAGACGACACGGATCGAGGAGCGGATCACCACACAAGACGCAACGCGGATTTACCTGAGCACTCGTTCACCACTCTGGGATAGCGCCGGACAGATCGTCGGGCTGGTCGGGATCGCCCACAACATTACTGAACAGAAACATGGTGAGGAGCAACGTCTCGCGCAGCTGGCGAGTCAGCGCGATACCCTGGTGCAGGAAGTTCATCATCGCATCAAGAATCATCTGCAAGGAGTCACCGGATTGTTGCGCAACCGCATCGCCCGGCATCCAGAACTGGCCGAAGACCTGGAGGCGGTCATCGCACAAATCTGCGCTATCGCTCATGTTTACGGTTTGCAGAGCCACCGCCCGGAGGGCCGCGTACGGCTCGATGCGTTGCTCAAAACTCTGGCTGATAGGGCAACTGGAGTGGCGCCGATCCATTGCGCTTTGCCGGTGCTAAAATCCGGTGCAACGGTGTCTCTGGCGCGGGAGGAAGCTGTTCCACTGGCTCTGGTCATCAACGAACTACTGACCAACGCCCTCAAGCACAACGATACTACCAGACCAACCCGTCCGATTCAGGTAGCGTTGGAAATCAGCGCGACCGAGCAGCGGGTCGTGATCCGCAATGGCCCTGCCCTCTTAACGACCACTTTCGATTTTGCCGCAGGTCGGGGTTTGGGTACCGGCCTGGAATTGCTTCAGGCGCTGCTTCCACCCCAGGGAGCTGCGTTGACGTTCGGCCAGCAAGGGGATGAAGTAGTAACCGAACTCCGCTTGACGCCTCCGGTTGTCAATATTGAGATTGGGGCTGGTACTTAACTGCATCAGGCTATGTTGACATTCACAGTATTGTGAATAACTCGTTATTGATTGTCGAGCGGCGTTATCTTGACCACATTGGCATTCCTCAAATCTATTTATTTGATTCTGAATGCACATCGGCTGCGTTGCCCTCCGCAGAAGATAAGGAAGATCGGGTTGCCGAAATCAACGCTCGTCCCAACTGCCGAGGTTTTCTATCCCTATGCATCATATGACGGCAGACGAGGTGAAGGCTTGTGGAACCTACACCGACCCGAAAACTGGGGAGCCGCCCGCGCAACAAAATTATCGAATGGCTAACTGCAAAACGCCTAATCGCTGTTCTCCGCCCCCTTCGCCGGTTCGGTCGGCGGCAGCAGACTGATAAGCGTCCAACCTGCGTCCAGGTGCGGGGTCTCCCGGGTCGAAAAAACCCGCAACATTCCCTTGGGATCGAGTGCAAATAGGGGAATGGCTTCCTTGCCCCATTTGTCGCGAAAAGCGGCGAAGTCGAAACTCGCGGTGAGCGGCGTGGCGCGGATCGCGTGACCCTGCGCCAGCCGATCATGAATGCGGGCGTAAGTGACCTGTTCGCCAAAGAGCCGGGCTGTGCGATAGGACAGGACCACCTGGTTACGGTTGATGCTGTCCCGCTCCTCGTCCAGGCGCAGACTGTAGATATGATCCGCGCCGAACAGCGGGCGGTAATACAGACTGACCAGCGTATTGCGCTCCATCCACACTGACATGGCTAACAGCGTGCCGATGCTGTCGAGGTCCAGATAAGTATCAGCATGTTCGGACAGGATGTTGCCGTGATAAACCGGTATTCCATCCATGCGGGGGGAGCGGAGGTTCTGCCAAACGGGATCGGCCAGAATCACCGGAATCTCGCGTTGATGGAGTGTCCGGGCCACGGCGCGCGAGACCGGATTGCTGCCGGCGATGAGCACGCCATGCGGCGGCGGCGCAGCCACGCCCAGTTTCTGCACCACGATCCGGGCGGTCAGGCTCTGCAGGATCACCGTGACCAGAATCACCAGAAAAGTCAGCGCTGCCAGGGTTCGCGCCTCATCATAGCCCAGGCGTTCCAGTTGCAGCGCAAACAGCGCGGAGACGGCGGCGGCGACAATGCCGCGTGGCGCAATCCAGGCCAGCACGGCCTTTTGTCGCCAATTCAGGCTGGAGCCAATGCCTGCCAGCCAGATGGCGACTGGCCGAGCAATGAACAGAATAGCCAACAGTACGCCCACGGCGCTCCAGCCGACCCCCGCAAAAGCATTCAGATCGATTCGCGCCGCCAGCACGATGAACAGTACTGAAATTAGGAGCAGGGTCAGGGTCTCCTTGAAGTCCAGAATGTCCTCGATGAGCAGATCGGGGGTGTTCGCCAGCCGCATACCCATGACGGTCACCGCCAGCAAGCCGGATTCGGCGGCGAGCGCGTTGGAAAAAGCGAACACACTGAGCACCAGAGCCAGACTGGCGACCCGATGCAGGTATTCGGGCAACAACTGTCGGCGCATCAGCGTCGCCAGCAGCCATGCGCCGGCCAGACCCAGGAGGATGCCGGCAGTCACGGTCACGCCGAACATCAAGACGGTGTGCTGATGCTGTTCGGACACGGTGAATTCGAATACCAGCACGGCCAGTAGCGCGCCAATCGGATCGATCAGAATGCCTTCCCAGCGCAGGATGCTGGCAATCTCCCGCTGGGGGCGAACGCTGCGCAACAGGGGCGCGACCACGGTCGGTCCCGTAACCGTGACCAGCGCGCCAAACAGCAGGGCCAGCGACCAGGGCAGATCCATGCACAGCCGGGTGGCGAGGGCGATCAGCAGGCCATTGACCAGTGCGCCGAACGTGACCAGATTGCGCACCATGCGGGCGCGACCGCGGATCTCCTTGAAACGCAAAGTCAGCGCGCCTTCAAACAGAATCACCGCGACGCCGAGTGAAACCATCGGGAACAGCAAATCGCCGAACAGTTGATCGGGATGCAGCCAGCCGGTGACGGGGCCTGCGAGCAGACCGGCGGCCAGCAGAGGAAGAATAGCGGGCAGACCCAGCGCCCAGGCCAGCCATTGCGCGCCAACGCCCGCCAGCAGAATGATGGCGAGGGTCAGGGGAATGAAGTCGTGCAAGGGCGAGCCTTAATGATCGTCGGTCGGTTTGGTGTTGCTCTCGCTATGTCGCTCCAGAAAGGCTTCCACATCAGGCCAAACCTCACGGATCACCAGCAGCTTTTTCAACCCCAGGCTGAACGGACGAAACGCGCCCTCAAAGGTGAGCGTGGGATGACCCTTATATTCGGTTTCAGTGACTGTAGGTTTTGCAGGTTTCGTTGCGCTGCGCAGTCGCGCGTTTTCCTCCTCCAACTCACGTAGGCGTTTGAGCATATCCTGTTCATCTTTCGATGGCATTGTTGGGGACTCCTGATGAAAAAAACCTTTAACTTTTAATCTTAAAAAACTTCATTAATTCATTCAATTCCTTGGCTTGGGTATTGACGATTTCCCCCGACGCCGTTGCTTGACTGGCCAAGGTGACGTTTTGTTGAACCATGCCATCCACTTTCGCTACCGCCTGACTCACCTGCTCGATGCCAATAGTCTGTTGCCGATTGGCGGAAGCAATTTCCGCCACGATACTGTTAACTTTCTGCGTCGCAAGGACAATCTCGTTCAGGGTCTTACCGGATTCATTGACAAAGCGTTCTCCCTCAGCGACCTTGGCGACACTATCCTGAATCAGTGTTTTGATTTCCTTGGCGGCTTCGGCGCTGCGCTGCGCCAGTTTGCGCACCTCTCCAGCCACTACGGCAAAACCCCGCCCATGCTCTCCGGCGCGCGCCGCTTCCACGGCTGCATTCAATGCAAGAAGATTGGTTTGGAAAGCAATCTCATCAATGACGCCGATGACTTCCGCTACTCTGCCGCTGGCGGTATTGATTTCGGTCATAGCGGTAACAGCTTGACCTACCACCTGACCTCCTTGTTCCGCCTGGGCGCGAGCGCCGGCGGCCAGCGAATCGGCCTGTTGCGCGTGGTCAGCATTCTGTTTGACGGTAGCGGTCAGTTGTTCCAGCGTGGAAGCGGTTTCCGCTAGTGCGGAAGCCTGTTCTTCGGCATGGTGGGTCAGTTGTTGATGATTTTCGGTAATCTCTTCAATGACGCTATGCATGGAGGTAGCCGTTTCGCGGATTTGCGTCGCCATGTCAGTCAGATTGCGGGCAATCTCCCGGACGGCTTCCAGAAGGCGACCAATCTCATCCGTTCGCTGGTGATGCAGGGAGACTTGCAACTCGCCTTGGGCCAGACGGTGAGCCGCCTCCATCGCAGTTCTCAGCGGCTTGCTGACTAGATAACGAATCGCCAGATAGAGGAAGAGCGAAGTGACGACGACCGTAAAGAATCCAAGCCAGGCCAGTTGCCGGGACTTGGCGTTTGCAGCGTAGGTGATCTCGTCGACGAAGGCGTCGCCTGTGATAACCCAGTCCAGGCTGCTGGCGAAATCGAATACCACGATTTTTTCACGAGGCGCTGTTTCTCCCGCTTTTGCGTCGATTCGGGAGTAGCGGATGACGCCGCGCTGTTTTTGAAGCGCCTGTTTGATCGTCTCTGCAACAGGGTCATTCCCGGACTCCAATAAATTTACTCCCTCCTGAGTAGGATGCAGAACAAACCGGCCATAATCTTTACCGGGTTTAGCGTCGATGACGTAGTAGTAGCCGG
>JAGRHM010000402.1 GCA_020445005.1 Candidatus Competibacteraceae bacterium
ATTTCCGCTGGGCGGGCGCCATGTTTCAGGTCGCCAGCCATGAAGCTCTACCCGCTGTTGATTACCTTACCGAGGCGAATCGTGATATGCAGCAGGCACTGGTCGCCGAACGCAGCCTGATGTTTGTGCGGCAGGCATCCGAAGACGCGGCCAAGTTGCGTAAGACGCATGAAGAAAACCTGCAACAGGTAAAAGGTCGCTGGCAAAAATATCAGGTCATTCCGGCGAACGCCGAGGAGCATCAACTCTGGCCCAAATTCGAGAATGCCTTAATTGAATGGGAGCAGACATCCAAGGAAATTCTGTCGCTCTTAGCTCAGGATTCGCCAGCCGAACGGCTGGACGCCATCGATATTTCACTCAGCGAAGGCGCCGCCAAGTTCGAGGCGGCGCGGGATATTCTGAGCAAGCTGACGGAACTGCGCTTGCAGAGAGCCCATACCTTTGCTGAACAAGTCCAAGCGGCGATCATGCGGACTACTCGCTGGACGCTGGGATTGGTCGCGGCCTTGCTGATAGCAGGCGGATTACTCGGATTTCTGCCGGCCCGTTCGATCGTTCGCACCCTTAATCAAATGGTGGCGGGAACCGAACAGGCGGCAACCGGTGATTTAACCGTGCAAGTGTTGGTGAAAAAAAAGGATGAACTCGGCCAGATGGGGGAAGCCATAAACCAGATGATGTCTCGTTTTCGTGATAGCATGATGCAAATTCAACAGGCGGCTCGCCGGACAACCGAGGCTTCTCATCAGTTAGCGCAGGGTAGCGAACAACTCGCCGATGGCGCTCAGCAACAAGCCGCCTCCCTGGAGCAAACCGCAGCCTCTCTGGAAGAAATAACCAGCACGATCAAACAGAGCGCGGATAACGCCCATCAGGCAAACCAGATGGCGGTAACCACTCAATCGAGCGCAGAGCGGAGTGGCGTAGTCGTACTGGAGGTAGTCGAAGCGATGACGGCCATCCGTCAAAGCAACCAAAAAATTAACGATATCGTGGGGGTCATCGACGAATTTGCCTTTCAGACCAACCTGCTGGCGCTCAACGCCGCTGTAGAAGCAGCGCGCGCCGGCGAGCAGGGGCGGGGTTTTGCCGTCGTCGCCGGGGAAGTGCGCAAGCTGGCTCAGCGCAGCGCCGATGCCGCAAAAGAGATCAGGGCACTGATTGTGGATACCACCGCCAAGATCAAAACCGGCTCGGACATGGCGAATCAGGCGGGCGCAGTGTTAAACGAAATCATGGATGGTGTGAGAAAGGTCGTTGACCTCATTGGTGAAATCAGCATTGCCGCTCAAGAGCAGGCCCAAGGGATCGAACAGATCAACCGGACCATGATTCAGGTCGATTCCATCACTCAAAAAAATGCAACACAAACAAACCATTTTGCCGCCATTGCCAAGACGCTGTCGACCCAGGCGAGTGAGTTTGAAAATCAAGTCGATCATTTTAAGCTGTGTCAGGGCAATGTCTGATGACGTCGTTTGACCAAAAATACGGTCAAACGCCTTTGCCCGTGTATAATGACGCGCTTTGAAACTGTCTCAAATAACAACTTTCGCCCCTTGCCGACCATCCGGCGCCGACCGATGGGCTTTTTTACCGTAAGTACGGGGCGAAGGCTGAAAAGCAATCAATGAGGAATCTCCATGGAAAGCATCTTGAACCTGCTGATCCCCCCAGCTTCAGCCCAGGCCGCCGGTGGCGCTGGCGGAGGAATGGGCCTGTTGAATCTATTATTCCCGATTATTCTGATTGGCGCCTTTTACTTCCTGCTCATTCGCCCGCAGACCAAGCGCGCCAAGGAACACAAACAGATGGTCGACGCGCTCAAGAAAGGCGATGAGATCGTGAGCGGCGGCGGTATGCTGGGCCGGATTACCGAAGTCGGCGAGAACTTTGTACAAGTCGAACTCGCCGAGAATGTCCAGATCAGGATCCAGAAGCAGGCGATCAGTTCCCTGATGCCCAAAGGCACCTACAAGGGCAGCCTGTAGATCGATCATCGCCCTCTGCGGCCTTCACGGAAACCGCTGTTTCATGTCTACCTATACTTTGAATCAATATCCCTGGTGGAAATACCTGCTGATCGGGCTGGTCATGCTCTGGGGATTTATCTTTGCCCTTCCCAACCTGTTTGGCGAGGATCCCGCCGTACAGATTTCCGGGGCGCGAGAGCACGTCACTATCGATGCGTCGCTGCAAAACCGGGTCGTGGGGCTGCTCAGCGCTGAGAACCTACCTTACAAACGGCTGGAACTGGAAGACAGCCGTCTGCTCGTCCGCTTTACCGATCCTGATGAACAACTCAAGGCCGCCGATATCCTGAAGGACCGGCTGGGCCGCGACTACATTGTCGCGCTCAATCTGGCTTCCTCCGAGCCGGGGTTCCTGCGGGCGCTGGGGTTAAGCCCCATGTATCTCGGTCTCGACCTGCGCGGCGGGGTGCATTTCCTGATGCAGGTCGATATGGACGCGACGCTCAAGCAGGTTGAAGAAAGTTATGTCGAGGAAATCCGCGCCCAGTTACGCAGTGAGAAAATCTTCTACGCTTCGGTCGGTCGCGCCGCGAGTGGCGGAGTGTTGGCGGAATTCAAAGATGCTGCTGAACGCGACAAGGCGGCGCAGGCGTTGCACAAGAATCTCCCGACTCTGCAACAGGACGAACCAGGTCCGCTGAGCCTGAAATTGACGCTTGGCGAGCCGGAAATCCGTGAAAAACGCGACTTTGCCCTGCAACAAAACATCACCACTCTGCGCAACCGGGTCAATGAACTCGGCGTGGCTGAACCGATTATTCAGCAACAAGGCAACGACCGCATCGTCGTTCAACTGCCCGGCGTGCAGGATACCGCTCGCGCCAAGGAAATTCTTGGCGCCACGGCAACCCTGGAATTCCGGCTGGCCGACGAGGAAAACGACTGGTATCAGGCCGAATCCACCAAACGCATCCCGCTGAACTCCCGGTTATACAAGGACCGCGAAGGCCGCCCGGTGCTGCTGCAAAAACGAGTGATGCTGACCGGCGACTCCATCGTCGACGCCGCCTCCGGCCTGGATTCGCAAAGCGGCAGCCCGGCGGTGTTCGTCACACTGGACGGAAAAGGCGCCAAGCGCTTTGAGGACGCCACCAAGGACAACATTGGCAAACGCATGGGCGTGGTGTTCATCGAGAACAAAACCGAGACCAAGCGGGTGGACGGCGAATTGAAGAAAACCGCCTACACGGTCGAGGAAGTCATCAATCTCGCCACCATCCGCGACCGGCTGGGCCGACGCTTCCAGATCACCGGGCTGGACAGCACCCGCGAAGCCCGCGATCTGGCTCTGC
>JAGRHM010000403.1 GCA_020445005.1 Candidatus Competibacteraceae bacterium
CGGGAATCAGCGCCAGATTCTCCAGTCCCGGCCAACCTTGCGCCAACGTCCAGCAGACGAAATCATGCCATTTTTCCCCCGCCCCGACGCGCACGAACCAGGCGTCCGCATCCTCCGCAATCCGCTCCCGTCCGGGAATGCACACCTGTAAAATCAGTCCGGCAAAATCGCCGGTCAGCACCAGATTGCTGCCGCCGCCGAGGATGAAACGCGGCAAGGACGTCCATTCAGGACGGTTCATGAGGTCAAGAATTTGCGCCGGCGCATCGATAATAGCGAACCAATTTGCGTAGGCCGGGAGACCAAAGCTGTTGCGGTTGTGCAGCGGCGCATTGCGCCGCAAGAGGTCAGCCGACATCAGCGCCGCTCGGCGGCCTGAGCTTGGGTCAATGCTCGTTGCAAGTCGTTGACCAGTTGGTCGACCGCCTCTTGAGGCGTATTCCAGGAACACATCAGCCGGACGCCGCCTACGCCGATAAAGGTGTAAAATTGCCAGCCCTTGGCCTGTAGGGTTTGAATGACCGGCGGCGGCAATTCCAGGAAAACGGAATTGGCCTGGCGGGGGAACATCGGCTCCAAACCAGTCGCCTCTCGCAACCGTTGCTCAAGATAAGCGGCCATGCTGTTCGCATGGCGGGCGTTGCGCAGCCAGGCGCCGGTTTCCAGCATTCCCAGCCAGGGCGCGGCAATGAAACGCATCTTGGAAGCCAGTTGTCCGGCCTGCTTGCAGCGCCAGGCAAAATCGGTCGCCAGGTCCTGATCAAAGAACAGGATCGCCTCGCCGACCGCCATCCCGTTCTTGGTTCCGCCCAGGCACAGCACATCAATACCCGCTTGCCAGGTCATTTGCGCCGGCGTCTGGTCCAGGGTCGCCACCGCGTTAGCGAAACGGGCGCCATCCATATGCATTTTCAATTGATATTGTTTGGCCAGGTGACGCAGACCGCGCAGATCATCCAGAGTGTAGACCGTCCCCAATTCGGTGGCCTGGGTGACGCTGATGACTTTGGGTTTGGGATAGTGAATATCAGAGCGACGGGTAATCAGTCGTTCCACATCGGGTGGATCGAGCTTGCCATGTTCGCCTTTGCCCAGCAACAGCTTGGAGCCATTGGAGGCGAATTCCGGACCGCCGCATTCGTCGGTTTCGATATGGGCGGTCTCATGGCAAATCACGCTGTGATAGGACTGGCAGAGCGCGGCCAGCGACAGGGAATTCGCAGCGGTGCCGTTGAACACGAAGAACACTTCGCAGTCGGTTTCGAAAAGTTCGCGAAAACGGTCCGCCGTTTGCTCAGTCCATGGATCATTGCCATAGGCGGGAGCATCGCCGGCATTAGCCTCCAGCAGATAGTCCAGGGCTTCCGGGCAAATACCGGAATAATTATCGCTGGCGAATTGGCGAGTGGGGGGATGGGTTTTATTCATGGGTTCAACCGGAGACTCCAGATCATCATCCTATCATTATTCAGTGATGGCGAATGTGAAACCGCCGCACCTGTCGTTGTAACCGGCGCACGGCTGGCGGGGAAATGACTGGTCCGTAGCGCAAGGCGGCGTACAACCGGGCGATGTCCCGCACCGGCCCAGCCAATTCCGGGTGTTGCGCCACGACCCGTTCGCTGAAATCCAGCGGACCTTCGTGGGAACCGCGCGCCAGCCCGCGCCGAGCCAACCGGTCGCAGAATTGCTGCCAAGCCCTTGCCACCGGATCAGGCAGTTGGCGACTCCGCCAGCGCAGAATGATGAAGATCGCGCCCAAACCGCTCAGGGTGACGACCATGGCGATGGTCATCTCGCGCCAATCCACCGCGCCGAACCCCAGACCGGATAGAAATTCCTTTTGCCGGTCGGGACCATAGGCTAACACCCACTCGTTCCATTGAATATTCAGCGCATCCCAATTCAGGGCCAATCGCCGCAGCCATTCATAATCGCCGCCTCGACGAGCCAGAAACGGCAGGGTATCCGTATCGGCCAATGCGGCGTAAATACCTTGTTGAATCCGATTCGGCGAGACCGCCGCCGTGGGATCGATCCGCGTCCAGCCTTGTTCTTCCAGCCACACCTCGGCCCAGGCATGGGCGTCGGATTGGCGGACGATCAGGTATTCCCCCAGTTCGTTACGCTCGCCCCCCTGGTAACCGGTAATAACCCGCGCCGGCACTCCAGCAGCCCGCATCAAAAACACAAAGGCGCTGGCGTAATGTTCACAAAAGCCCTTGCGAGTGCGGAACAGAAACTCATCGACGCTATGGAAGCCGAGCAGAGGGGGATTCAGGGTGTAAGAGAATGGTTGCTCCCGGAACAGGCTCAGCGCCTTTCCTACCAGCGCCGCGGGCCGAGGGTCACGCGCACGCCATTCCTCCGCCAGTTCCCGGGCGCGCGAATTGCTCTGCGGCGGCAACTGTAAGCCGAGGAAACGTTCGGATGCGGTTAACTGACCAGTGCGATATTGCAAATAGGAGCGCATCGCATAGCGGTATACTTCGTTGACCGGTTGCTCGCGCAATACTTGAAACGACCGGGTCATGCCGGCGCTCGGCGGCAAGCTGGCCGGCAGATCCAGCGCCAGCAGCCAGCGGCGGTTATTCGGCTCCATCAGCACCGCGTAATCCAGGACTGGACCTTCCGGAGTCAATGGATAGGGCGTTTTTGATGGCAATTCCTCGCGTTGTCGCCAGCGCCGTCCATCGAAGCTCCATAACACCGGTCCGCGCCAGTAAAGCTGTTTTGATGAGGGCATATCGCCAGTGAATCGCACTCGGAATGCGACTTCGCCGGACTGAATCAATTGACTGATCGTTCCTGGCTCCATCTCCCCGGATAAACCGGTGCGGCCTTTGTAGGCATCCTTGGGTAGTCCCCATAACGGTCCTGGGATGCGCGGGAACAGCACAAACAGCACCAACATGACCGGAATAGCCGCCAGCACCATTTTACCCGCCAGCCGCAAGGGCGCGAGCGCGGTTAGACCCGCGTGTTGACGGTGGATGACCATCTGGGAGACCAGCATCAGCGTCACCACTCCCAGCAGGTAGGCGACCATGGGAATTTCCTGGCTGTAGAGCAGGTTGCTCATCACGAGCAGATAGCCGAGGAAGACCAGCGCCACGCCATCGCGCAATCCCCGGGTTTCCAGCAATTTGCAGGCGGCCATCGCGGTCATCAACGCCACGCCGGGGTCGCGGCCAAACAGCGTTCGGTAACTGACCAGCACCCCGGCGGTCGCCAGCAGCGCCAGCGTCAACAGCGCCCAGCGGGGCGGCAGTGGTTGTTTTCGAATGGCGATGAAAGCGCGCCAGCCGGCAATCACGAAAAAAGCGGGCGTCAGCCAGATGGGCAATTCGTTCGCGTGCGGCGCGACCGCCAGGGCTAAGGTCAACGTCAGCCAGATCGACGCGATCGGAGTCAACAGACTTTCCCCACCCTTTGCGGAAACGAGAGAGGTGGAAGAGAGGGAGTTATGTTGTCGTCTCCAGAATCGCATGAAGGCATCCTTCGGCAAGGGTGATTCGGGATTTTGCGCAGATATTAAAACAGCGCCAAGGCCTCCAGACAGCGCCGGCGATGCGCATCGCCTTGTCCCGGAGGAATGTGCTTGCCAGGCAGGCGCAAGCCATAGCGCCGCCCCTCGTTTTCCGCTTTTAGCACCCACTGACAGAGTTGCGCCAACCGTGCCTCGACCGCGTCATCACCGAGCAGTGACCAGTCTAGCCACAACTCCGGGCGGGCCTGATCGGTGAAGCGTTTGACCAGTAATCCCTCGCTGCGACTCGCTGCTTTCCAGGCAATCCGACGCGGAGAATCCCCCGGGGCATAAGGTCGGAAACCGACATAGTCCTCGCTGCCTGGCCCGATTTCATGTAAACCGCCGCCGGAACTGTTGGGTAACGCTGCAGGCAAGGCGCGGCGTCCTCGTGGCGGTGGATAAACCAGGATGGCGGACTCGAATTCCACCCAGCTCCACGATTGCAATAAACCCAGGGGAAAACGGGTCAGCACCCGAATATGTCCGGGCCGCAACCAGCCGCGCCGCGTCGCTGGAATGGTTAGGGTCGCCACCGCTGCGCTAGAAGCCGGCGTATCCACATAGCAGGGCGGTTGATCCCGCCATTGTAGCCCAACGCCGTAACGCGGTTTGGGATCGGGATTATCCAGCCGGAAACGCAGGGTAGCCTCCTGACCCACGAAAGTCGGCTCTATATCGGCGGGATGAACAACCAACCCTAACAACGTGTCGTGCGCCTGCCACATGCTGTTATGGGCCACGGCGACCAGCAGGAAGGTGAACGCGAAACCCATGCTGTTGCTGTAGTTGATCGACCAGAGAAACAGTACGAACAGCAGGGCGGCGAAAGCATAGCCATAACGAGTGGGCAGAATGTAGATACGGCGACGCTCCAATCGCACCGGTTCATGCGTCGGTCGCTGACTGCGGGTGACCCACGCTTCGAAGCGTTGCCGTAAGCCATCGAACATGCAATCAGACTCAGGCCGGCAGGGCTACAGCGTTTAGTAACTGTTCAACCAATGCAGCAGATGACTGTTCCAGGTTATCGTCACCGGGGTGCAGGCGATGGCCGACGACGGCGGGCAACACGGTCTGCACATCCTCTGGCAACACATGCCCTCGCCGGTGCAGCAACGCCCAGGCCCGCGCCGCGCGCAATAGCCCCAGTCCAGCCCGTGGCGACAGGCCGCCGCGGAAACGATTGGACTGGCGGGAGAACGCCAGCAGCGCCTGCACATAATCCAGCAACGGCGGCGCAGCGTGAACGCCAGCGACTTTCGCTTGCGCCTCATGCAATTGCGCCGGAGCCATACTGATTGCCAAGCGGGCCAGCACCTCGCGGCGGTCTTCGCCTTCCAGCAACATCCGCTCGGCTTGCACATCGGGATAACCCAGTTCGATCCGCATGAGAAACCGGTCCAGTTGCGATTCCGGCAAGGGAAAGGTGCCAATCTGGTAAGCCGGGTTCTGCGTGGCGATCACGAAAAACGGCTTCGGCAATTCGCGGCTCTCGCCTTCAATCGTGACCTGGCCTTCCTCCATCGCCTCTAGCAGGGCGCTCTGGGTTTTGGGCGTAGCGCGGTTAATTTCATCCGCCAGGATGAGCTGAGCGAAGATCGGTCCAGGATGAAAGACAAAAGTCTCCTTCTGGCGTTCATACACCGCTGCGCCGAGAATGTCCGCCGGCAACAGATCGCTGGTGAACTGGATGCGTTGGTACTGTAAACCCAGGCAGCGCGCCAGGGCATGGGCGAGCGTGGTCTTGCCCATGCCCGGCAAATCTTCGATCAACAAATGACCGCGGGCCAGCAGGCAAGCCAGCGCCAGCCGGATGGCTCGTTCTTTGCCCAGGATCGTCGTGCCGACCTCCTGGATCGTGAATTCCAGTTGATCCTCAAGCGTTGCCACCGGTTCAATCCTGCTTGCGCAGATCACGCTTGAATCGCTTGAAATTCTCGACATAGCGCCCTGCGGACAGGCGCAAACCTTCGATTTCCTGCTCAGTCAGGGTGCGCACAATTTTGCCTGGCGAACCCATAACCAGCGAGCCATCCGGAATCACCTTGCCTTCCGGGATCAGGCTGTTGGCGCCAATCAGGCAGTTTTTGCCGATTACAGCGCGGTTCATGATCAGACTTTTTATGCCGATCAAGCTGTTGTCGCCGATGGTGCAGCCATGCAGCATGGCGAGATGGCCTACGGTGACATCGCGACCGATGGTGAGCAGAATGCCGGGGTCAGTGTGGAGAATCGCGCCGTCCTGGACATTGGAATTTTCGCCAATGGTCATCACGTCATTGTCGCCGCGGGCCACGACGTTGAACCAAATGCTGGCGTTATGCTTGAGGATGACCGAGCCGATCACGGTCGCATTGTCGGCAATGAACCAGTCTTCGCCATGGAATTCGACCTTGCGGTCGCCAAGGGAGTAGATCACCGGATCCTCCTGGGAAGGTGCGAGGGGGATTGAGAAAACCGGGGCAGTATAAACGAGATTAACGGATGAACAGCGTTATGAAGTGGGAAATGCGGAAGGATGTAGCCAGGTGAGAA
>JAGRHM010000404.1 GCA_020445005.1 Candidatus Competibacteraceae bacterium
TATCCCTCCGGCAGAAGCTGAGGCAAACTATGATCAACAGCTTTCCGAGCAGACCCTGCCGGTCTGACTCACACCTCCGGGTCTCCTCGAAACCCGGGGCGGTTCACCCCGAGCAGGGCATTCATGTGTGCGTCTACCTAACAAAACACCGTGATGATAAAGTCTTCGAGCGGCATAGCGGTCTCTCTGTGCGGTTAAGGTGGTGGGTTCCTCTCCGCTTAGCTCACATCCCCATGCCGCATCCGCCTGCGCTCATCTCCTCTCGAAAAAGTCGAACATCGCGTTGCATTACGTAAAGACTGCAGCGACCACTGGCTATCCGCCTTTGGTCACTTCGCAATTTTTTTCTTACTCTCCTATCTTGCATTGAAGCTTTTGACAACTATAGTCAATGCTTATTGACGCCATTGCAGGCTCCCAGCCGCGTCAAACGGGAGTCCCTTAGCGCCTGCGTTCCAGGCTAAAATTTTCCCGTGATTCCAGCAACGCCTTTAAATAGCGAATAGAAGATGGAAAAGGGAGGAGTGGGGATTTTATGAGCGAAAAGAAACCTTTTAGCGTTGCCCTGATCGGAATTCCCGAAAATGAGCGAAATGTCTTGAGAAATATCTTCAAGCTCTCTCTTTATCGCCCCCACACCTATTCTTTCGCTACTGCCGGCGAGCCGATCCAAATTTTGATGGTCGACGCGGAAAACCCCGAAGCCATGGCGGAATGGCGGTCTTTTAAACTGCCTTCAGCCGACGGAAATCCGTCGACCCCGCTCGTGTCCGTCATGGTCACCAAAGATCAGGCATCTGGCGAACAGCCTTACTCTATTCGCCGACCCTTCGTAGCCACCCGCGTCCTGACGGTGCTAGATCAGGTCGCCAGCCAACTGATCACCACCTCCACTCATGCTCAGGAACGCATCATTGGCGCAGAAACTCCGGCGGCTGACGAACAACCATCCGCCGAAGCGCCGCTTTTCATGGCGCTGGTGGTGGATGACAGCAGCACGGTCAGAAAACAGGTCGAATTGGAATTGAAGCTGCTTGGCATCCAGACTGACACCGCTGAATCCGGTGAAGACGCATTCGAACTCTTGGCCCAACAAGACTATGACATCATCTTCCTCGATGTCGTGTTGCCCGGAATCGATGGTTACCAGATCTGCAAGACGATTAAACGAAACAAAGCCAAAAAGAAGACGCCGATCATCATGTTGACCAGCAAGTCGTCGCCTTTCGATCGCGTCAAGGGTGCATTGGCGGGTTGTGACACTTATCTAACCAAGCCCGCTAGGCAAAACGCTTTCCAAAAGGTGGTCAAGAAGTATTTGAAATCCTCTTGAAATACTCAGGTGTCCCATTTTTTGGCACTGAACAGTTCGCGCCAAATATGAAAGTTTATGTTTTAATTGATTAAATCAAATTAAAGGAGATTTCCATGCCGGTACGAAAAGTCCTGGTCGTTGATGATTCCCCCACCGATCTGGCGAACATCAAAAGCATCCTCAGTGATGCAGGCTGCACCACAGTCACCGCCACCAACGGCAAGGAAGCTATTGAAAAAGCCAAGACGGAAAAGCCTGACCTGATTTTTATGGACATCATCATGCCTGACATGGACGGATACGCCGCCTGCCGTTCGCTCGGCAACGAATCGGAAACTAAGAGCATTCCGGTGATCTTCGTAACCAGTAAAAACCAGAAAGCCGACCGTTTGTGGGCGCAAATGCAAGGCGGTAAGGGTTTCATCACCAAACCCTACGCCGCAGACGCTATCACCGATCAGTTGAAAGCATTCTCCTAAGCAGCTTTTGTCGGCTGGAAACCCTGATGAACAATGACAAAGCTGGCCAACCGCCCCGGCGTTGGCTGGAGCCCAGCGCAGCGCTGAATCGCTTCAAGCCGCCTCCCGGCATCGTCGGCGGTTTCGATGCGGTCGAAAGCCGACGCGCGCGCTATGGTTTCCGGATCGGCGATATCGGTTTGCTGATCGATCAAGACACCACGAGCGAAGTGCTGGAGCGATGGGTGGTTTATCCGCTGCCTAATGTGCCTCCCTGGTTTTCGGGGCTGATCAACCTGCGTGGCAACCTAGCGCCGGTGTTCGATGTGAAACAGCTTTTGCAACTGGAAGAAGGCGCGCGGGAAAAGCGTTGGCTGCTAGTCCTGGATCGAGGCGAGCGCGCTGTGGGCCTGTTTGTTGACGGTCTGCCCCGGTCGGCGATCACTCGTCAAACGCTTTCCCGACTACCGCCGCTACCCACGGTGCTGCGGCCTCATATCGCTGGCGGTTATGCGCAGGACGAGCAAATTTGGCTGGAGTTCGACCATCAAAGCTTCTTCCGGGCCTTGGGCGGGCAAGTCGCTGGCGTCGTCTGATAGAAGAAACCTAAATAAAGAGGTATCGCAACATGTGTATGAAAAATCATTCTATCGCCGGCATTGACAGGGCGTTAAGCTGGCGAAGATGGCAAAACGGCGTCGTACCTGGGCTATTGCTGGGTCTGTGCGCAATCGCGCCCTGGAGTTGGGCGGCGGCGCCTGGCGTTACCAACGATACCCTTCGCATCGGCGCCACTCTCCCCTTGGAGGGCGATTTCAAAGTGTACGGTCAGGC
>JAGRHM010000405.1:0-8349 GCA_020445005.1 Candidatus Competibacteraceae bacterium
CATCGGTTATGCCATCGACATCGGCACAGTGCTCAGAGCGTTTGCTAAGGATCTACCGCACAATTAATCCTGTGCAACCATGTTCGCGGAGATTTAGGAAACGATCAATCGTCGTCATCCTCATCATCCAGAGCGATTTTTCGTTGGGGGATGGTCTTGGGGTCGACAGTAATCGGTCGGTAAATTTCCACCCGATCGCCGGCTTCCAGCGGTGCGGTAAGTTTGGTGATTTTGCCGAAAACGCCGATCCGCTGCTTTTTAAGATTCAGATGTGGGCAACGGGTCAAAACGCCAGAGGACTCAATCGCCTGTTGCACCGTACTTCCTTCTGGTACGTCCACGGACAGCCAGAGCTGTTGTCCCGGCTCGGCATAAGCAACGCTGACTTGCATATATCCTCCTAATCTAAGA
Source organism: Candidatus Competibacteraceae bacterium (assembly GCA_020445005.1). GTDB lineage: Bacteria > Pseudomonadota > Gammaproteobacteria > Competibacterales > Competibacteraceae > UBA2383. The sequence goes on from JAGRHM010000405.1 coordinate 412, forward strand.
ATAAAATATTGCAACTATGGATTCCGGATTCGTAGTTCCAATTAAGGGACACTGCAATGAAATTCTTCTTTTACTCCTTTCTTTTCCATCACCCGCTCCATGCCCCGTTTACCGGCCAGCAGGAACCCCAGCACCAGAAACCCGCCCGGTGGTAACAGCATTAGCAGAAAACCCTTGTAATCTTGGATTAATGTTGTTTCCAGGAAAGCAAAGCTATCGCCCAGCAACAGCGAGGCATGCGCAAACAATGTGGCGCTGCCTAATACTTCGCGACACCCCCCGATCATCACCAGCGCCAGTGTCAGACCCAATCCCATGGCCAGGCCATCCGCTGCCGAAGCGGCTACAGGTTGTTTGGAAGCAAATGATTCAGCGCGGCCCAGTACGCAACAATTGACGACAATCAGCGGAATAAATAATCCTAATACCTTGTATAACTCATGCAGCCAGGCATTAATCGCCATATCCGCTAACGTCACCAATGACGCGATCAGCAGTACGAAAACCGGAATGCGCACTTGGTCAACGATAAATTGCCGCAAGCTGGCAATCACGACGTTAGCGGCGAGTAACACGCCAGTAGTGGCCAAACCCATACCCAGACCGTTGGTGGCGGTGGTCGTAACCGCCATCAACGGACACAATGCCAGCATCTGGGCGAACACCACATTGTTGTTCCATAAACCATCGGCGAAGATGCCGCGATAATCGTTCATCAGTCTTTCCCCTTACTCGATTCATCCAGTAGCATCGCGCGATGGCGGGCGAAAAATTCCAATCCGCCTTTAACCGCCTTGACCACGGATCGCGGAGTAATAGTAGCGCCAGTGAATTGATCGAACACGCCGCCATCCTTCTTAACTCCCCACTGTTCTACCGGCGGATCGCTCAGCGAACGACCATTGAACCCAAGAATCCAGTCGGATTTAGTCGTCTCAATTTTGTCGCCTAAACCTGGCGTTTCGGAATGGCTAATTACGCGCACTCCCAACAAAGTCCCTTGACGGTCGACGCCGATCACCATGACCATTTCCGTGCTACCGTAGCCCGGCGCAGTGATCTGGTAGCAGACCGCCTGCACTTGACCTTCGCGCCGCGCTCGATAAACCACAACGGTCCGGTTGCCATCATTGACGGTTACTGTATCTCGAACGAGATCATTATCGTAGTAGCGGGCTGGAACCACTTGTTGCAGAGTGGCTTGTAAATCCTCCAGTTGGCGCTGGGCGATATCGGCGTGGGTCAACCAGTCGGCGACACTGATGGTGGTGCTGACCAGCAGGGCCACCCCACCCAGCAAGGCGGCGTGATAACCCAGGGTTTGCCGACCTTCCGGTTTTAACCAGTGACGAAGCGTAATCATCGTGAGCCGCTCCCGGCATCTCGTCCCATAGCGGCGTGTTTGGCTCGTTCCGAAATCGGTCGGGATTGACCGCTCCAGGTGCGTCCGTAGGCGCGCGGGCGGAGGTAATGATCAACCAATGGCGTAGCGGCATTCATCAACACCACAGCGAACGCTACGCCTTCGGGGTAACCGCCCCAGGTGCGGATAATGTAGACCAGCGCGCCGCACCCGATGCCGAACACGATTTGTCCGCCCCGCGAAACGGGCGAAGTCACTGGATCAGTAGCGATGAAGAACGCACCCAGCATCAGGCCGCCTGACAGAACATGCAACACCGGATCAGCAAAGCGTTCGGCATTAAGCCAGTGAAAACCACTGGCTAACACTAATACGGCGCCGAGCATCGCGACCGGGATATACCAGGTAATCGCCTTTCGCCATAACAACCATAACCCTCCCATCAGAACCAGGATCGCCGATGTTTCCCCCAGGCTGCCGCCCGTCCAACCGATGGCGGCGAACCCGGTATGATAGTGTTCCGGCAAAATCTGACTTAAAGCATGATTCATCACCAGTTCGGTGCGGGCATAACCAAGAATGGTAGCGCCGGTGACGCCATCCGCGATTTCGGAATGGCCGAAGGTAATCAGCAATCCCTCCAGGAAACCAGGCGCGGAACCGGACAGCCAGGGATGCGGCTCTAGCCAGGTCGTCATTTCTACCGGGAACGACACCAGCAGCATCACCCGCGCCAGCATCGCCGGATTGAAAACGTTTTGTCCCGTGCCGCCAAACACCTGTTTACCGACGATGATGGCGAAACCGCCGCCGACAGCGCCGATCCACCACGGCGCCCAAGGCGGAAGCGACAAAGCCAGCAAGACTCCGGTTAGCAACGCCGTACCATCCATGAGGCCGAGCCGAACGGAACGCCCGGCCAACCATAGGCAACCTGCCTCACACAACAGACAGACTATCAGGGTGACTATCAGGAGGTTCACCGCCGGCCAGCCGAATAGCACGACGCCATACAAAACAGCCGGCAGGAGCGCCAGCAGAACCAGACCCATCAACCGCGAGACGCTATCGCCATCATGAGCATGGGGAGCGCCGGCTACTGGATTGATGTTCATTCATCAATCCTCTTCTTCCATCACCACCGCACGCTGTTTCTTCGCCGCTTGACGCTTGGCGGCGGCTTCCGCTTTGGCCTGTTCCGCCCGGGCAAAGCGCGCCTGCCGTTGTTCCATCAACTCACGAATATGCGCCGATTTGCGCTCCTCGCGTCGTTGTTCCGCCAATTTACCTCTGGCGAAAGCAAAGTATTGCGGCAGCGGAATATGCGAGGGACAGACATAGGCGCAAGAGCCGCAAGACATGCAGTCGCTCAAGCCTAGCGCCTGAATCCCCGACCAATCCTCGCTGCGCGCCCGCTTGGACAATTCCAGGGGTAACAAACCCATGGGACAGGCTTCCACACAGCGCCCACAGCGGATACAGGGCGACGCGGGTTGCGCCTCGCCCGCTTCAGCGGCGGTCAGGGCCAAAATGCCATTCGTCCCCTTGATCACCGGTACTTCAACACCGGGCAAGGGTTGTCCCATCATCGGCCCGCCCATCAACAATCGGGCGCAGTCTTTGCTCACGCCGCCGCAATAATTCAGCAAATCAACGGCTAACGCACCGAGAGGCACTTCGAGATTGCGCGGTTCCGCAACCGCCCCACCGCTTACGGTGACAATGCGCGAAATCAGCGGCTGACCATAGCGCAACGCCCGATGCACCGAGTAAGCCGTACCGACGTTATGCACCAGCAATCCGGTGTCAGTGCCGCGTCCACCCGACGGAGTTTCCAAACCGCTCAGCAATTGAATCAACTGCTTGGCCGAACCGGCTGGATAGCGGCTGGGTAAGCTCAACACGGTCATGCGGGCATCGTTCTGACAGGCGTCGCGCATCGCCTGAACCGCCTCCGGCTTATTATCTTCGATAGCGATCAAGGCGCGCGGCGCTTGCAAGGCGTGCAACATAATAGCGGCCCCATCGACAATCTCTGTGGCCCGTTCCCGCATCAAGCGATCGTCGCAAGTCACATACGGCTCACATTCAGCGCCGTTGACCACCAGCGTATGGACGCCAGCCTGACGCGCTTTGCTGAGCTTGACCGACGCCGGGAAATTGGCCCCGCCCATACCGACAATGCCCGCTGCGCCGACTTGCCGAGCGACTTCTTCAGGCGTGCGGCTGAACGGATCAGGTGGCGGTTCGCTCTCAACCCAATGCTCCTCGCCATCGGTATCGAGAACGATGGTAGGCAACGGCAACCCCGAAGCATGTGGCGCGGTAAAGTCGCCGATTGCAGTGACCGTGCCAGAGCTGGGCGCGTGGAGCGGCGCGGAGGTCACGCCATGTTCGCGGGCCAGCAACTCGCCCTTGGCAACTTTCTGGCCGACGGTCACCACCGGCAATGCTGGTGCTCCCGCATGTTGTTGCAGCGGAATATAAAGGCGCGGCGGCAAGGGCAGAACTTCGATGCTCCGATCGGCGCTGAGATGTTTTTGGCTGGGCGGATGGACGCCGCCCCGGAATGTATGAAGGCGCATCGCTTATACTCCTGCCAGCATCGGCTTAGGCCAGTACCAGGTAGCGAAGGTGGGGGTCTGGGGATGCAGTTGCAGACACTCGGTCGGACAGACGTCGACACAAAGTCCACAGCCCATGCAGGCTTCCTGGAAGACCGCATGAATCTGTTTAGGCGCGCCGATAATGGCGTCCGTCGGACAGCGCTTGCCGCAATGGGCGCAACCAATGCAACGACTTTCATCAATCTGGGCCAACAGAGGCGGACCATCAGCAGCGATCTCCAAAGTCCGTCCTAATTTCACCGCCAGCGTTCGCGCCAGGACTGAACCACCCGGCGGGCATAAGGCCGGTGAAGCAGCGCCCGCTATCAGGGCGTCCGCCGCGCCGCCGCAACCGGGGTAACCACATTGCCCGCAATTGACGCCGGGCAACAGTTCCATGATTTCCTCGCGCAGAGCGTTACCCTGCGTCTGAAAAAGACGAGCGGCTAAACTCAATAGTAACCCCGATAGCAGGCCAAGACTGGTCAAGGTGGTAATGGCAGCAATCATGTTTTCTACACTCCTTTAACGGACGGGCAAACCGACAAAACCCATGAACGCCAGCGCCAACAGGCCAGCGGTAATAAAAGCGATGGGGGCACCGGCAAAGGCGGCAGGCACGCTGGCCAGCGCCAGTCGCTCCCGAATTCCAGCGAAGAGCGCCATCACCAATGTGAATCCGAGCGCTGATCCAAAGCCATACAATAGACTGCTTAGAAAGTCGTGCTTCTGCTGGACATTCAACAACGCCATGCCAAACACTGCGCAATTCGTGGTGATCAGCGGCAGATAGATGCCCAGGGCCTGGTAAAGACTGGGGCTGGCCTTGCGGACAAACATCTCGGTAAATTGAACGAGAGCGGCAATGACCAAGATAAAGGCCAGGATGCGCAGGAACTGGATATCCAACGGAACCAGAATGTAGTGCTCTAACAACCAACTGGCTGTCACCGCCAGGGTTAGCACAAACGTGGTCGCCATCCCCATGCCCAGGGCGGCATCGATTTTGTTGGAAACGCCCATAAACGGGCATAACCCGAGAAAGCGCACTAGCACTACATTATTAACCAGCGACGCGCCCAGCAGAATGAACAGATAATCGCGCATAGTAGCCCTCCACGCTCATGAGCTTGTATTTCGCAACAATCGCGCCAATGACGCCATGATTCGCCATTCCCAACATGTTCAATACCTTGTCGGTATCGATTCTGTCTTAGAGCGCAGTAGAACATTGTGAGGTTTACGACATTTCGCAACAGAAAATGAGGCAATTGTGGTAAATATCGCAGGTTCGGACTCTAGCAAAACACCTGGCGCCTGATAGCTGCCTGATAGCTGCTTTGGCCGATCAATTGCATCCCCTCTGTCCAACCACCTGTTTCAGCCACTTCACTCTGCCGAGCACATCTATGACCAAGAACGATCACAAAGTATTCGGCTACGCTTCCATCGAAACCGAGGAGGATGAGGCGCAACCGGTTGCGTCGACGCGCGCCCTGCCACCTCGGGTGTTCGCCCGGATCGTGGATCAATTAACCACTGCGGTTTGCATCACCGATACCACCGCCAACATTCTTTACGTTAATCCGGCCTTTACTGAAGTCACGGGTTATACCGCTCACGAAATGGTTGGCAAAAATACCGCAATGCTCTCTGACCAATGCACGCCAGCTCGGGTCTACGAGCAAATGTGGCGGCAACTTAAACGCGGCAAGCCGTGGACCGGACTGCTGGTTAATCGCCGTAATCACTCTACCGTCTATCTGGCAGAACTGACCGCGATGCCGATTCGCGATGAAGGGACGAAAACCAATTATTATCTGGGCATTCATCGCGACGTGACCGCCATGCACCATTTGGAACAACAGGTGCATTATCAAAAGGCGTTGATCGAGTCCATGGTCGACGCCGCGCCCGCAATCATCGCCTTGCTCGATGAAAACGGGCGGGTGATTCTCGACAATCACGAATACAAGAAACTGGTGGGCGACTTGCGGGTGCGGGAGCCCGCCGCCGAGTTCCTGCGCGCCTTGCGGGAAACCCTGGGCGAAGCCTTCCCTTGGGGACCTCATGCGGAACAGGGCTTTCGTGACAAGGAGGTCAGCTTCGATCCCGGTAGCAAGGGTCAGCCACGCTGGTTTTCCTGTTCAGGCGTCTGGTTTCGTGAGCAGGACAGCAGCGCCGCTACTTTTTTCAAACCAGTGCGTCAGACCTACCTGCTCCTGATGGCCAACGAAATCACCGCGCTGAAGCGCCAGCAGGAAGCTGTGGGCATGAACGCTATGCGCGCCCTGCTCGCTGAGCAGGAACGGGTGCGTAGTATGCGCGAGGCATTGCAAGCGGCTATTTTCCAGATGCAGGGACCCTTGAATCTGATCAACGCCGCCCATGATTTATTGGAGCGTCGTGGGGTAAAAGCCGATCCAGCTCTTCGCCACGCCTTAAATCAAGCGGCCACGACGGGCCAGGCGGCACTGGAGCGATTACGGGCGCTGGTGCCGGAAGTGCCCCCGGAAGCGATGGCTCCTGTCAATATCAATCAATTACTCCGGGAAGTTCTGGAATTGTGTAAACAACGTCTGCTGGCTAGTGGCACGATCATCGATTGGAAGCCCGCGCCCATGTTGCCAGCGATCAATGCACGCATTGGTCGCCTGCGCGGTATGTTCAAGCAATTGATCGACAATGCCCTGGATGCTCTGGAAAGCAATCGCCATCAACCCCGGGAATTGCGCATCGCCACGGGTGTTGAAGAGCAATCGGTTTTTGTGATCCTGGAGGATAGTGGACCGGGAGTGCCTCCACAGCTCCATTGGCGCATTTTCGAGCCGTTTTTTACCACCAAACGCGCCGCTACCCATGTTGGACTTGGCCTGGCCATGGTACAGGAGGTGGTTAACGAACAGCGTGGGGTGATCTGCCTCGATCCGGATTTCACTGCGGGCTGTCGCTGGCGAGTATCTCTGCCGATCAAATACGAACATCACAATGAGTCGGAGGATTGACCTCAGTGGTCGCGGAGGACGGAGTGGAACGATCGGCGCTTCTGGAAATTGAGCTGGCGACGCTGTTCCAGGTCAGTCAGATCCTGAGCAACTCCAGTCCGGCATGGGAAACCCTTGATCAGGTTTTGCGCATTCTTCACAATTCCGGCGAATTGCAACATGGCATGATTTCACTGGTGGACCCGGAGAGCGGCGCTCTGTTGGTCAGCGCTGTTCACGGTCAACACCCCCGAGAACGCGAGCCGATTCGCTACCTGCCGGGCGAAGGTGTACTGGGGATGGTGCTGGAACGCGGTGAACAGGTCGTATTGACGCGGCTGGGCGACGAACCGCGTTTTCTGGATCGCTTGAGGCTTTATGATCGCGAATTGCCGCTGATTGGTGTTCCCATTCGGGCGAGTTCAGGCCGGTATTCTGGCGTTCTCGCAGCGCAACCCCCGCGTTGCGACCAATGGCTGCCGGAACGCGCCCGTTTTCTGGAAATGGTCGCTAATCTGATTGCCAATGGTGTGCGCGCAGCGTGGGAAGCCGAGAAGGAACGCGGCGCACTGACCGCTGAACGCGATAATTTGCGGCGCGTGGTGCGTGGCCAGCATGGTTTCGACAGCATGGTCGGCCACAGTCCATCGATGCAAAGAGCGTTCGAGCAGGTCCGGCAAGTCGCAAAGTGGAACACCACGGTGCTGATTCGCGGCGAATCGGGCACTGGCAAGGAATTGATCGCTTGCGCCATTCACTACAATTCCCCGCGCGCCGGCGGGCCGCTGATCAAACTGAACTGTGCGGCGTTGCCGGACAACCTGCTGGAATCGGAATTGTTCGGACATGAAAAGGGAGCTTTCACCGGCGCGGTCAATCAGCGCAAGGGACGTTTCGAGCAGGCGCATGGCGGTACGCTATTCCTCGATGAAATCGGTGATATTTCCCCAACCTTTCAAGCCAAGCTGCTGCGGGTATTGCAGGA
>JAGRHM010000405.1:8408-8597 GCA_020445005.1 Candidatus Competibacteraceae bacterium
CCGCCACGAATCGCGACCTGGAAACAGCAGTAGAAGACGGCCAGTTCCGTGAAGACCTGTATTATCGGTTGAATGTGATGCCGATCTTTATGCCGCCTCTGCGCGAGCGTCAGGAGGACATTCCTGATCTAGCACGGTTTCTGGTGGAGAAAATCAGTAAGCAGCAAGGACGAATGCTGGCGATCACGG
>JAGRHM010000406.1:0-6584 GCA_020445005.1 Candidatus Competibacteraceae bacterium
CCACCCGGGTTTCCAGTTCCGGCGGTTCGATAGCCACGGTCAGGCCAGAGCCGAAACGGGATTTCAGCCGGTCTTCCAACCCATCGACTTCCTTGGGATAACGGTCGCAGGTCAGAATGACTTGCTGGCGACTTTCCAGCAAACTGTTAAAGGTATAGAAAAATTCTTCCTGGGAGCGCTCCTTGCCCGCCAGGAATTGCACATCATCGATCAACAGGGCATCCAGCGAGCGGTAGCGACGCTTGAATTCGTTAATGGCGTTATGTTGCAGGGAGCGCACCATGTCGGCTACAAAGTATTCGCAATTCTGGTAGACGACCTTTGATTCGGGATTGCGTTCGCGCAACATATTGCCAACAGCATGAATAAGATGGGTTTTTCCGAGTCCAGTGCCACCATAAATGAACAGAGGATTGTAGGCTTTACCCGGGTTTTCGGTGACTTGCAGACAGGCGGCCCGGGCAATCTGATTGGAATTGCCTTCGACAAAGGTGGCGAAGGTGAAGTCGGCATTGAGAACGCCGCTTTTCAGCAATTCGGCTGCTTCAGGAAGAGGTTCGCCGCCAGGCTCTTCCCCAGACCCTGACGCTTCATCGACGAAACGGGGCGACGGGGAAGGAAGGTCGCCACTGCTGATTTCCAGGCGCACTTCTGGCGGTTGGCCAGGCCGCAACCGCGCCAGCACATTCTCAATCTGGGTTAAATGGTGTTTCCTGACCCAGTCGAGGACGAAGCGATTCGGCGCTAACAGGCATAGGACGCCGCCGGCTTCTTCCTGCGCGCGCAGGGGCCGGATCCAGGTGCTGAGCTGTTGTTCGGATAATTCACGCTCCAGGTAGTCCTGGCAGGTTTTCCACAAGGTGCGGTCCACGAGTATCGTTCCTAAAAATCAAGCAAGGTTGTTAATGAATGATCAATGGGTTGACAAAGGTACATTCGAATCCCGGACTTCATTCTGGACCATTTCACTTGACAAATTTAGCTCCACATCAATAATTTCTCGCTTTTCGCCAAAAAGCGCAAATCCTGTTCTGACCGGCCTCTTAAGGAATCATTTATGAAGCGGACTTTCCAGCCCAGTATCATTCATCGCAAGCGCACCCATGGTTTTCGCGCCCGGATGGCCACCACCGGCGGCCGTCGGGTTCTGAAGGCGCGTCGCGCTAAGGGCCGTGCCCGTCTCGCGCCCTGACAGCGCGGATGACGACGGCGTGGGTTTTCCGCGCTGCGCTCGGCTGAGCGGCCCAGCGGTCTTTGCTAAGGTCTTCGCTCGACCGGCCAAATCCAGTGATCGTTATTTTACCGTGCTGGCTTGTCCCAACGGTTTAAATTATCCACGGCTGGGAATGGCGATATCCCGCAAGATCGCCCGGTCGGCTGTGGCGCGTAACCGTATTAAGCGCATCGTGCGCGAAAGCTTTCGCCATTGCCAATTTCAACTCGGTGGCATGGACTGGGTGGTGATGGGACGTAGCGATACGGCGCAACAGGAAAATGCTGTATTGTTTGCGTCCTTGCGACGCCATTGGCAGAGAATTGCTTCCTCATGCGCGCCATCCTGATTGCGCTGATTCGTGTTTACCAACTCTTCGTCAGCCCCTTGCTGGGCAACCATTGCCGTTTTTATCCCAGTTGCTCCCAGTATGCCCGCGAAGCTGTTGAACAGTATGGTGTATTGCGTGGGGGCTGGCTGGCGATCCAGCGCCTGTCACGTTGCCATCCCTGGCATCCGGGTGGCGTCGATCCCGTTCCTGAACCTTCCCCGAAGGACCGTTAATGGAAAACCAACGTTTGCTGCTCGTCGCCGCTCTGGGATTCATCCTATTTCTGCTCTGGATGAACTGGCTGGAATTTCAGGCCAAGAAATACCCGCCGCCGCCAGTAGCGACCGCGCCGGCCAGTCCCACCAGCGCTGCACCGTCTGCTGTTCCTGCTCTGACCCCCGGTCAGGATGTGCCTGCGGTGGCCCCGGCGCCGGGCATCGTTTCCCAGGCGCTAGGCAGCGGCTCGCGGGTGCGCGTGACGACAGACCTGTTCGAGGCGGAAATCGACACAATCGGCGGCGACCTGCGTCGGGTGGGTCTGCGCACCTACCCGGAATCGGTGCAACAGCCTGATCAGCCGTTTCAGTTACTGAAGGACAGTGGCCCGGATCTGTTCATCGCTCAATCGGGACTGGTGGCGTTGAATGACGGTCCCGCGCCGAACCATTACGCTCCGTTTACGGCTGAGCAGAGCGAATACCAGTTGGCGGATGGGCAGGATGCGCTGAAAGTCCGGTTGAACTGGTCGGACCCTTCTGGGGTGAAGGTGGTCAAGACCTATGCCTTTCGGCGCGGCAGTTTCCTGGTGGAATTGAACCAGCGCGTCGAGAACGGCAGCGCTAACGATTGGCAGGGCAGTCAGTACCGGCAATTCCAGCGCACGCCGCCGAAGACCAAGCGCGGTTTTTTTGGCGGCGGCGTGACTACTTATACCGGGGCGGTGATTTCGACGCCCGAACAGCGTTATGAGAAGGTTTCCTTCGATCAGATCGCCAAAGAGCCGTTGAACCAGACTGTCAAGGATGGCTGGATCGCTATGATTCAGCATTATTTCCTTGGAGCGTGGATTCCCAACGCCGGCGAGACCGATACGTTTTACACCAAGGCGATTGACGGTCATCGCTATGTTGTCGGCATGACCAGCGCGGTGCAAAGCATCCCAGCGGGCGCGACTGGCGATTTCCACACGCGGTTGTATGTGGGGCCGAAACTGCCCAAAGTGTTGGACAAAGTTGCTCCCAATTTGCACCTGACCGTCGATTACGGCAAGTTGACTATTATCGCCGAGCCGCTGTTCTGGTTGCTGAAGGCGATTCACGGAGTCGTTGGCAACTGGGGCTGGGCCATTATCTTCCTGACCATCCTGATCAAGCTAGCGTTTTACAAACTGTCCGAGACCAGTTACCGGTCGATGGCCAATATGCGCCGATTGGCGCCAGAATTGACCCGGCTCAAGGAATTGTACGGCGACGACAAGCAGAAGATGAATCAGGCGATGATGGATATGTACAAGAAGGAGAAGGTCAATCCGCTGGGGGGTTGCCTGCCGATTCTGGTGCAGATTCCCGTATTTATCGCCCTGTACTGGGTGCTAGTGGAGAGCGTCCAGTTGCGCCAGGCACCGTTCATGTTCTGGATCAAGGACATGTCGATTCCGGACCCTTACTATGTGTTGCCATTGGTCATGGGCGTGACCATGTTTGCTCAGCAAAAGTTGAGTCCGGCGCCGCCCGATCCGATTCAGGCTAAGGTAATGATGTCACTGCCGATTGTCTTCACTTTCATGTTCTTGTGGTTTCCAGCGGGGCTGGTTCTGTATTGGGTGGTGAATAACATGTTGTCCATTACTCAGCAGTGGGTGATTACCAAGCGCGTGGAATCTGGGGCTGACGCCGCGGCGGCCAAAGCGAGAACCAAGACGGCATCGCCCGGAACGGGACTGGGCGCGCGGGTCGGCAAGCTGTTGGAACAGGGACGCAACAAGTTGATGGAGCAGGGACGCAGCAAACTGGTGGATTTGACCAAGAAACCTTCGGCGAGCCAAGGGCCGGGCAAACGTCGGAAGTGAGAACCCCTGTAAAAGCGCTCCTCTCCCAGTGGGAAAGGGGTTGGGAGTGACGGCGGATGAACGATACGATCGCCGCTGTCGCCACGCCACCAGGGCGGGGCGGCGTTGGTATCGTGCGTATCTCCGGTCCCTTGAGCGCCATGATCGCCGAGGCGATCTGCGGCGTTCTCCCCATCCCCCGTCAAGCCGTCCTGCGCCGGTTCCGCGCCGGCGATGGCAGCGTGCTTGACGAAGGCATCGCGCTTTATTTCCCCTCCCCCCATTCCTTCACCGGTGAAGATGTGCTGGAACTGCACGGTCACGGCGGGCCGGCGGTCATGGACCTGTTGCTGGCGCGCGTTCTGCAACTGGGCGCGCGCCCGGCTCGACCGGGTGAATTTTCCGAACGCGCTTTCCTCAATGACAAGCTGGATCTGGTTCAGGCGGAGGCGATTGCCGACCTGATCGCTAGTACGACTGCTGAAGCTGCTCGCGCTGCGGTGCGTTCGCTGGAAGGAGCATTTTCAACCCAAGTCCATGCGCTTGTTGAGGGATTGATTGAACTGCGCATGTATGTTGAGGCAGCGATAGATTTCCCCGAAGAAGAAATCGATTTTCTGGCGGATGGTTCGATAGCCGAGCGATTGGGCGATTTGCGCGAACGGTTGCGCGCCTTGCAGGGGTCCGCCAGGCAGGGCCGGTTGTTGCGCGATGGCATGACGGTAGTGATCGCCGGCCAACCGAATGTGGGCAAGTCGAGTCTGCTTAATCAGTTGGCCGGGCGGGAAGCGGCCATTGTCACCGACATTCCCGGTACGACCCGCGATGTGTTGCGCGAGTCAATCGCCATTGATGGAATGCCATTGCATGTCATTGATACGGCGGGGTTGCGGGAGAGCCTTGATCCGGTCGAGCAGGAGGGCATGCGCCGCGCCTGGACGGAGATTGTCGCTGCTGACCGGATTTTATTGCTGGTGGATGACCGGCAGGGATTGACCGCTGCGGATCGGGCGCTGCGGGAACGCTTGCCGGGGCAAACCGGTGTGACGGTGATTTATAACAAGATTGATTTGAGCGGACGGGAACCTGCTTTGCAAACGGTGGACGGGAGTTATGCCCTGTGGTTGTCGGTCAGGACCGGGGCCGGTCTGGAGTTGCTGCGCGCACATTTGAAGGCGTGCATGGGTTATCACGGCGGCGAGGGGACGCTGATGGCCCGGCGGCGGCATCTGGAGGCGTTGGAGCAGGCGACGGCGGCGCTGGCGGCGGCGGAAGAGCAATTAATGATGTTTCGCACCGGGGAGCTGGCGGCGGAGGAGTTGCGTTACGCGCAGAATGCCCTGGGGGAAATTACGGGTGAGTTTACTTCCGATGATTTGCTGGGGCGGATTTTTGGCAGTTTTTGCATCGGAAAATAAAGTCGGTTCCAGTCGAGTCCAACACTGTTTAATTTCACAAAACACTGCCTTGATTGCCTTGTATTTGTTTGTTTCCTGGAGTCCATAGCAGTACACTAAGAGCCAACTCTTAGCGAGTCCAAAGTTAAGACCATAACGGATATGGACTCGCGTGAAATGGCGATTTGGACTTACAGGAGGCGGCAAGTATGGCTCTAACCGATACCCAACTCAAGGCGCTCAAACCTAAGACCAAGCCCTACATCGTGACCGATGGCGACGGGCTGTATGTCGAGGTCATCCCCACCGGTGGTGTTTGCTGGCGTTATCGCTACCGCCTGCATGGCAAACAGGAAAAGGTCAGCCTGGGCCGGTATCCTGGTCTCTCCCTTAAAGCCGCCCGGCAGAAGCGCGCGGAATTGGCGACGCTGGTGGCGCAAGGTCAATCGCCTGCTCAGCAGAAGCAGCGGACAAAGGTGGAACTCCATGCCGCGTTGACGGTTCGGGAGTTCGCCGCCCAGTGGATGAAGGAGGTAGTGCAGCGGGTGCGCAAGAATCCCCGAATCATTGAACTCTATCTGGAGGCGGATATTCTTCCGGTCATTGGCGACCGGCGCTTGCGCGAGGTGACTCCGACCGATGTGCAGGCGATTGTCTTCCGCAAACGGGATGCGGGGCGGGAGAAAGCAGCGGCGATGCTGCGCGGGATTCTTAAGCGCTTATTCGATTATGCGATGGCGCAGACCTTGATCGAACATAATCCTATTGCCAGTTTGCCCACTCGGTTTATCACGACCCTGACTTCCCGCGACCGGGCATTGGAACCTGCCGAAATCCGCACTTTCCTGATCGAGCTTTACCAGAGCAACATGGCCCGCCGCAGCAAGCTGGCGCTTTATCTGCTGTTGCTCACTCTGGCTCGCAAAGGTGAACTGACGCGGGCGCGTTGGGAGCACGTCCATTTCGACACGGCGGAATGGTTTATCCCCCCGGAAAACTCCAAGACCGAGAAGCCCCATATCGTCTATCTGAGTCGCCAGGCTATTGAACTATTGCGTGAATTGCATCTGTTAGCGGGGAATTCGGAGTGGGTCTTGCCCGGACGGATCAAGAATCAACCCCTTTCGGATGCGGCGCTGAATCACGCGGTCGATGGCGTCAATTTCAGTATTCCCCAATTCACCATTCACGATTTACGCCGGACGGCCAGTACACGTCTTAATGAAATGGGCTATGCCGGTGATGTCATCGAGAAGGCGTTGAATCATACCCAGGTCGGTGTGCGCGGCATTTACAACCGGGCGGAGTATCGTGAGCAACGCCAGACCATGCTGCAATTTTGGTCGGACTGGGTTACCGATTTGATCGATGAACGCAAAATTTTAATCTTCAACTTTCGTAAAACGGGTTGATTGGCTTTATCAGTTCCAGTCGTGACCGTGTGGAATGAACCGCCCCGGGTTTCGTGGAGACTGGTTGGTGTGAGTCAGGCCAGGCTGGCCTGACCGGAAAGTTGTTGATAATAGTTTGCCTCAGCTTCTGCCGGCGGGATATAACCGATCGATTCCAGTAGCCGATGGTGGTTAAACCAGGCGA
>JAGRHM010000406.1:6658-8859 GCA_020445005.1 Candidatus Competibacteraceae bacterium
TCGGCCTTGTACAGGCCATTGATGGTCTCGGCCAGGGCATTGTCATAGCGGTCCCCCTTGCTGCCTACCGAAGGTTCTATCCCCGCTGCGGTCAGCCGCTCGGTGTAGCGGATGGAAACGTACTGCGAACCTCGGTCACTGTGATGGACCAGGGCCTCGCTCTGCAAGGGCTGGCGGGCCTACAACGCCTGCTCCAAGGCATCGAGCACAAAGTCCGTGCGCATCGAACGGCTGACCCGCCAGCCCACGATACGCCGGGCGAAGACATCAGTGATGAAAGCGACATAGACGAAGCCTTGCGCCGTCGACACGTAGGTAAAATCAATGGTCTAATCACAAATGACAAATTCTGCGTCAGCCGGGTTGCTCGCCTCCAGTTAACGTGGTCCCGTTATGAGGTGTGGCGCCAGCGCACGGCGGCACTCAAGACGAGTCCCTCCGTAGAAATTCATTTCTGCGGAGGGTGCCATGAAACGACAATGGCGGATTCGTCGGCGGACGATAGCGTCAACGGACGGCCAGCAGCGATGGGATCGAGCTTACCAATGGCTGCTGGAGTGGGGCCGACACGCGGCGGACCCGACCGTTTCACCCCGGAAGGAGACCCCTGATGCGAGCGGCCGTGTATGTCCGAGTATCCACCCCGAAGCAAGTCCACCCGCAGACCCTGGAGCAGCCGTTGGAACGCTTGCGCGATCATCTGCGGGAACAGGGTCTGACTCTTGAGGAGTCCTTGATTTTCCGCGATGACGGCTAGAGCGGGAGCCGGCTCAACCGGCCGGGCCTGGACCGATTACGGGATGCGATTCGGGAGCGCCGGATCGACCCAGTCATCCTGACCGCTCCGGATCGCCTGGCGCGTAACGATGTCCATCAGGTGCTGTTGCTTGAGGAATTCGAGCAGGATGGGTGTCAGGTCAACTTCCTGGACCGCCCCATGAGCCAGGATCCGCACGATCAGTTATTGCTGCAAATTCGCGGGGCGGTCGCCGAATACGAACGCACGCTGATCACCGAGCGCATGCGGCGAGGCCGCTTGGCTAAACTGCAGGCTGGGATCTTGTTGCCCTGGACGCACGCGCCCTACGGCGACTGCCCGCATCCCGATCGGCCGCGCGATCCTCGCGGGTTGACGCTGGACCCCGGCGCGGCGGCCGTGGTCTCGGAAATCTTCGCCCGCTATTTGGAACCGGGGGTCGGTCTACTCCAGGTAGCGCGTCTGCTGCGGGATCGCCAGATACCCTCGCCCACCGGCAAGACCTTCTGGGGCCTGGCCACTGTGCGCGGGATTCTCACCCATCCGGTGTACACCGGCCAGGTCTACGCGGGCCGGACCCGCTATCGTCCGGCCCGTATCCGGCGCTCGGCCACTCATCCGATCGGCCGGCCCCATGATACCGCCATCGCAGCGCCCTCGGCGGAGTGGATTCCGGTGACGGCCGTGCCCGCGATCGTGAGCCAGGACGCGTTCGACCGGGTCCAAAGCCAACTCGCGAAGAACCGCACCTTCGCGCGCCGCCACAATACCGTCCATCCTTACCTGCTGCGGGCCTTGGTCAGTTGCGGCCACTGCCTGAGGGCCTGTATCGGCCGCACCTTGGCCCATTCTCCTTATGGGTATTACGTCTGCTCGGGCAAGCTCAAGTCTTCGAACCGGGATGATCGCCCGTGCCCATCTCGCTTTGCCCCAGCCGCTCAGCTGGATGAGTGGGTCTGGCAGGATCTCTGCGCAGTGCTGACTCATCCGACCGAACTCACCCAGGCCCTGGAGCGGGCTCATGCGGGACACTGGCTACCCCAAGAGTTGCAGGCTCGCCAGACTAACTTGCAGAAAGGGCGAGCCAGTCTGGGCCAGCAACTGGAGCGCCTAACGGAAGCCTACCTGCAAGCCATCATCCCCTTGCCCGAGTATGAGCGGCGCCGCCGCGACTTGGCGCAGCGTGACCAGGCACTGGCGGAACAGGAGGCCCAACTCTCGGCCCAGGCCGAACGCCACGAGGAAGTGGCCGGACTGGCCATCGCCATCGAGGAGTTCTGCGCCCGCATTCAAAGGGGGCTGGTCAATGCCACCTTCGAACAAAAGCGTCAGCTGGTTGAACTTTTGATCGACCGGGTTATTGTGACAGATGCCGAGGTCGAAATTCGCTATGTCATCCCGACTCACCCGAGCAGCGAACACATCCGTTTTTGTCATTTGCGTA
>JAGRHM010000407.1 GCA_020445005.1 Candidatus Competibacteraceae bacterium
GCGTCCTTCGACCAGCAGACCGCGTGAATCGATCACGCAGACTCGGTCGCGGGCTTCCTCCTGACTCAATCCTTCGCGGATGAGACCCTGGGTGATGGCCCAGGCGACTCCCGCGCCGCCGGCCCCGGCGCCATGAATCACAATGCGCTGATCGCGCAGCGACTCGCCTTTAAGTCGACTGGCGGATAACAGGCCGGCCAGCGCTACTGCGCCAGTGCCCTGAATATCGTCGTTGAAGGAAGCAATCTGTTTGCGGTAGCGATCCAGAACGGTAAACGCGACCTCCTTGGCCAAATCTTCCCACTGGATGATGGCGCGCGGCCAGCGCTCATGAATGGCCTTGACAAACTTGTCCAGAAACGCCAGATACCGTTCGCCGCGCAAGCGGCGCTGGCGGACGCCGAGGTAGAATTCGTCGTTCAACAGCTCCAGCCGGTCGGTGCCGACATCCAGCTTGACGGGCATGGTGTGCAGCGGATTGACGCCGCCGCCGATGCTGTAGATAGCCAGTTTACCGATCGCGATCGCCAGTCCGCCATAACCCTGATCGCCAATGCCAAGAATCGCCGAGGAATCCGTGGCGACGATCATGCGCACGTCGTTCCACGGAAAGTTTTCAACGACCCGGGCGGCGCGATCGATGTTGAGCGGCGAAAACGACAGCCCACGCGGATTCTGATAAAGATGGCTGAATTGTTGCACCGCCTGACCGACAGTCGGGGTGTAGATGATGGGCATCATCTCTTCCAGATGCTGTTCCAGCAGGGCGTAGAACAGGGTTTCGGCCCGCTCCTGTAAGGCGCGCAGATATTGGTACTTGGCGATCGGGTCGGGTTCGCGCAGAAAGCCGCGATAAACGCGCTCGACCTGTTGTTCCAAGGTGTTGACCTGGGGCGGCAATAAGCCGTCCAGCCCCAGCGCGACCCGCTCATCTTCGGTGAAGGCGGTGCCCTTGTTGCTCAGCACCAGCCGCAGCAGGGCAATCCCTTCCAGGTAAACTTCCATGTATTCACGCCCTTCGGCATCCTTTTTAATGTCAAAATAGGGACTGATTGGTTCTCGTTTCATCATGCGACTTTATGCGGCTCTGCTCAGGACAGGTTGGGTGGGAGCGACCCCGTTGATAAGGCGGCGCAATATGGCATTTATACATGGCAGGGTCAAATGACTTTGACAAATGGGCGGATGCCTTGGATCGAGAACCAGTAATGTAGCTGCCTGATAGACGAACCGATAAGTGAATCGTGATGAATTCGTGATGAAAATGCGAACTCTGCGGCGGATCATAGCCCATCGGATACGCATCGGCGGTGGAGGAAAATTCCATGCTGGCCAATACTGAAACGGGGTTGAATTCGATGGCGCGTAAAGTACTCTTGGTTGAGGATGATCGCGACATTGCCGGACTGGTCAAGTTGCATCTTCAGGACATCTGCTGCGAGGCAGACATCGCGGTTGGCGGACAGGATGCGCTGAAGTGTTATGCCCGCCAGCGCTATGACCTAGTGATTCTCGACCTGATGCTGCCGGATCTGGATGGTTTGACGGTTTGCCAAAAACTGCGCGCCGGCGGCGATTATGTGCCGATTTTGATGCTGACCGCCAAATCATCGGAAATCGACCGGGTCGTGGGTTTGGAGTTGGGCGCTGATGATTACCTGATCAAGCCGTTCAGCTTCCCGGAATTGCTGGCGCGGGTGAAAGCGCTGTTACGGCGAGCCGAAGCGTTGGGCAGCGGCCAAAGTCAGGCGTCGGACAACGAGCGCGTCACCCGCGGTGCGCTGGTGCTTGAAATTGACAAGCGCCGGGTTACGCTTGCAGGTCGGGAATTGTCGCTGACGGCAAAGGAGTTTGACCTGTTGTTGCACTTCGCCCGCTATCCCGGGCGAGTATTCAGTCGCGGCCAACTCCTGGACCAGGTGTGGGGCTATGGCCACGCTGGTTATGAACACACCGTCAATTCGCACATTAACCGCTTGCGCGCTAAGCTGGAGCCCAATCCGGCGGAACCGCGCTATCTCCTCACGGTCTGGGGCATTGGCTACAAGTTTGCCGAATCATGTTGAAGACTCTCTACGGCAAACTGGCTCTGGCGCTCACCATGCTTCTGGTAGCGATCGGCTTGAGTTATGGCCTGATCAGTCATTCTCTGACCCAGCGTTACCTGCAGGAAGCGCAACAAGGCTTCAACCGCGATCTTGCGCGCAATCTGGTTGCCGACCAGGGATTAGTTGCGGGTGGCCAGCTTGATCTCAAGGCGCTGAAAACCACCTTTATGCGCTACATGACCATCAATCCCAGCATCGAAATTTACCTGTTGGATGGCAACGGAACGATCCTGGCTTATTCGGCGGAGC
>JAGRHM010000408.1 GCA_020445005.1 Candidatus Competibacteraceae bacterium
CGCGCGGCGGCGCGTTTGAGCGCTTCCATGATCTTGCGACCGTTATGGTCGGGCAACCAGATGTAGAACAGCACATGGACATGATCCCTGGCAGCGTCCATGTCAGCCGCCATGGCGTCAATGGTGGCGTTGGAATCTGCCAGCAGACGGGCGCGGTTGCCGCCAACCGCTTCGAAACCGCTGATGGAATGACCGACGCGAAATAGGTGTGCGTACTGATCCGGCGTAGCGGGCCTCAGTATTACTGCATCCAGGCCGATGGCATCCGCGACCTTGGGCATTTGCGCCAGCACCGCGCGCATACGCGCAACGCGCCGCTGGCCAATGTTCACCTCGCCAAACAAGATATAAGCCAGGATGCCTAGCAATGGCAAGGCCAGAATTATGACCACCCAGGCGATCCGCGATGTCGGCTCCCGGTGCGGTCGCAACAGGACGCGAGCGATAAAGCCAAATTGCGCCAATATATGCAAGACATAAAATAGCACAGTCACGACAGAGGCCGTGTTCATCGGTTAAATCCCCAAATACCATATTAAATTTGATCTAAGTCAAGAGAGCCCATTGAAAAATCAATACACGAATCATCGCCGGGGCATGTTAATCGCTGGCGCTGGCGTACTGGTAATCAGTTTCGATGCACTCCTGATCCGTCTAGCGGATAGCGCGCCGGCAGATGTTACTTTTTGGCGCGGGACATTGATTTTTTTATCGTTGACCGCGTTCCTGTGGATCACCGGCCGTTTGGAAGAATGGCGGGCCTACTGGAAATATGGGTGGCTGGCTCTATTGATCACCGGACTTTATAGCGCGAACACGGGTTTGTTTGTGTTTGCCATCAGTCATACCTCGGTGGCGAACACCGTGGTGATTCTGAGCAGTTCCTGCTTTTTCGCCGCCCTGTTTTCCTGGTTGATGTTGCGGGAAACCCTGGCGTTGCGCACTTGGGTAGCTATTTTGGCGGCGCTGGCCGGCCTATGGTTTATTTTCGCCACTGATCTCGGCAGCGGTGGCCGCCTGGGCGATCTGTTTGCGCTCGCCACGGCGGCTAGCCTGGGGTTGAGCCTGACCCTGATGCGTCGTTTCGCGCGCTTGCCGGTCATACCCGTTATCGCTCTGGGCAGTCTGGGCATCGCCTTGGCCGCCCTGCCGTTTGCTCAGCCGCTGGGTCTGCCGTTCGATCGTTATCCGTGGTTGCTGATCATGGGACTGGCGCAAATGCCGGCGGCGCTCGTCTGCCTACTGGTGGCCACCCGGTATTTGCCCGCTCCGGAAGTCAGCTTTTTTCTATTGATTGAAACCGTGTTAGGTCCCTTGTGGGTGTGGTTTGTCTTGGGTGAAACTGTGGCGACGCGCACTTTCATCGGTGGTGGCGTGATTTTGGCGACCATTGCGGCTCATGCGTATTGGTCCTTATGTGATGAACGTGCGGCGTCGCTTGCGCCCTGACGCCGGTGGCGATGCGCGCATAGCTGTTTCCGCGTCGCCCCGGATTAAATCGCGTAGTTCGGGGCTGCGCCGGGAATTTCGATGCTGGTGAGCATTGCGCCCTCGCATTCGACTGCGACCGGCTTACCGATGCAGTCATTGCCGTAAAGCGCAGTCAGCGCTTGGGAAAGCAGGTTAGCATCGGCTTGAAGGTGATGCTTATGTTCGCCTGTGTCCACGATCAGCGTGGCGATGGTGCCATCATCCAGTACGTCCGCTATGGTTCCAGCAATGTACTTCACAGTGTGCGCTCCGGACTCCAGAATTGAGTCGATGAAAGGTTATCGATGGCGCCAGGAATGATCGATGTCTTAAGCACTTTAAGGATCATGCAATTTTCTCCTAGAATTGGGTAGTCGCGATTACAGTGATGCTATCCGGCTCGCGAATGACGCGCAGAGGGATCACCAGGTAGTCCAGATCGAATCCGGCGATAAAACGCCGGGTCATCCATATAATCTTTTCATCGGAATCAGTCGAAGCAACCAGACCGACGCGCTGATGGTTGATTGGCGCCTGATCATCATAACCGAAGAATAGAGGTATATTCATGCTGATGTCTCCCGATCGACGAGCGATGGCAGTTTTTTTAGTATCTTATGATCGAAACTGATGTTGATTCGCTGGCTGTTTTTGCCAGCGACGGTTCAATCATCCAGCGTTTGCGCCTCTTTTATCTTGACGACGCGCCGCCCACTTTGATCGACGATGCTGGCGTCAGAATCGCTCCCTGGGAGATCAATCTATTACACTGGCCTCGTGAGGCGGAAGCCGATCTTCGTCGCGGCGGTTATCTTCCTGTTTGTCCATCCGATACGGAACTGTGGTGCAATTGCGCTGATTGAGGTCGGTTTTGGCCACAGTAGTGGGTCGCAAATTCACTTTACCTGCATGGAATAGAAAAGGCTGCTCATCGATTGTTCCATGCAAGCGTTTTCTGAGAAGTCATGTTGGCGTGTGGAAATCCGCAGGGTTCCAGTTATGCAACGCGCTTTGCCTCTGTATAATCCTCTAAAGATGCCTGGGGCTAACCCGAAAGGCGCAACAGACTGACTGGCCTCCGAAAGAACCGTGCAATCAACGGAGCGAAAAAATCGACTCCATGATCAGGCTTTGCCAAACAACCTACTCTCTCCCAATCCCAGGAGCCTAAGCCATGAGCCAAAACTGCCGCATCGAACTGGATGGAAAGTCCTATGAATTCCCGGTCATTGAGGGAACTGAAAAAGAACGGGCGATCGACATCACCACCTTGCGTGACCGAACGGGTTTTATCACCCTGGACGAGGGGTATGGCAACACCGGTTCCTGCACCTCGGACATTACCTTCATTGATGGCGACAAGGGCATACTGCGCTATCGCGGTATCCCGATTGAACAACTGGCCGAAAAGGGTTCCTTTATTGAAACCGCCTGGCTGGTGATCTGGGGCCGCCTTCCTACACCCGAGGAATTACAACGCTTCCGGGCGCGGCTGACCACGAATGAAATGTTGCATGAGAGCTTGCGCAATCATTTCGAGGGATTTCCGCCCAACGCGCCTCCGATGGCCATTCTCTCGGCGATGATCAACGCCATGAGCTGCTATGAGCCGGAAATGATGGAGATCGAGGATGAAACGACTCTGGAGCGGGCAGCGGCGCGGATCATTTCCAAGGTGCGTACCGTCGCCGCAGCCAGTTACAAGATGTCGATTGGCCAACCCCTGATGTATCCCCATCCCGAATTCAGTTATTGCAATAACTTTTTGCACATGATGTTTTCCCTGCCTTATCGGGAATATGTGCCGGATCGGGAGATCACTCGCGCCCTCTCGCTGTTTTTGATTCTGCATGCCGACCATGAACAGAATTGTTCGACCAGCACGGTGCGGATGGTCGCTTCCAGCGGCGCTAACATGTTCGCCAGTTGTGCGGCTGGAGTCTGCGCCCTGTGGGGGCCGCTGCATGGCGGCGCGAATGTGGCGGTCGTGGAAATGCTGGAATTCATCAATCAATCCGGCATGAGCGTGTCCGACTATGTCGCCAAAGTTAAAGCCAAGGATTCCAAGTTGCGGTTGATGGGCTTTGGTCACCGGGTCTATAAGAACTTCGATCCACGTTCCAAGATTCTCAAGGCGGCGGCGGACAAGGTGCTGGCCAAGCTGAATGTCAAGGATCCGCTGCTGGAGATTGCTGGCGAACTGGAAGATGTGGCGTTAAACGATCCCTATTTTATAGAACGCAAGCTCTACCCGAACGTAGATTTCTACAGCGGCATCATTTTGCGCGCCATGGGTATTCCGCTCAGCATGTTTACCGTGATGTTCGCCATAGGCCGAATGCCCGGCTGGATTGCCAACTGGAAGGAGATCCATGACAACTCCAAGGCGCGCTTGCACCGGCCACGGCAGATCTATACCGGTAACGCTATCCAGAATTATGTGCCGATTGAAAATCGGTAATCGCGTGCGCTTTGGGTTCCAGAGAGTGAATGTGGCTCTCTGGAACGTTGCCGGGATCGGTTAATCAACTGAATGGGTTCTTCGACACTGCAAAAAACCGAGGAACCAAAACATGTCCGTCCAGCTCGCTATTGCCGTGACGCAACTGATCAGCCGTCGCCGACCCACCCTGGTTTCGTTGACGGGGATCGCCCTTGGGGTGGCGTTCTTTCTGGCGGTCTCTTCGCTGATGCGCGGCTCCGAGCGGGATTTCATCAAGCGATTGATCGACAATAATCCCCACATCACGGTTTCCGATGAATACCGCAAACCCCGGGAGCAGCCCGCGCGCCAACAGTGGCCCGAGGGTGCGGTTGAAGTGTTGCGGGTTAAACCGCTGACCGAAGTGCGCGGCATTCGCGGCCATGGCCAAAAACTGGCGTTCATTGAGTCCTTGCCGGGACTGCGCGCCGCGCCGGTGCTGGTTGGATCAGTGGTGCTGACCTTCGCCGGACGCATCGAGGGCGTCACCGTGAACGGCGTCATCCCGGAGAAAATGAAGGGGGTGTCGACCATCGAGAACAAACTGATTCACGGCTCCCTGGATACGTTGGCCGCCAATCCGAACGGCATCATCATTGGCGATGGTCTGGCCAAAAAGTTCGACCTGGAAATGGGCAGCGTGGTCAATGCCTCTTCGCCGGCCGGCGAGGTACGCACCCTGAAAGTCGTCGGCATTTTCCGCACCGGCAACGCCAATTACGATGAATCCCAGACTTTCGTGTTGCTGAAACGGGCGCAGGGCTTGCTGGATCGGGCGAATCGCGTCAATCGGTTGATCCTCCAACTGGACGATCCCTACGCCGCGCGCGAGGTTGCCGCAGTGATCGAGCGACGCATCGGTTATAAGGCGTTGTCCTGGCAGGAAGCGACCGAGGATTTGATGAGCGTG
>JAGRHM010000409.1 GCA_020445005.1 Candidatus Competibacteraceae bacterium
AGCATCGCCCAGCGCAGCAGGTGCTGGTAAGCCCGATCCCATCGCCGCGCTCCCTCCGGACTCGCCTACAGATGTCGGCGCACTTGCCATGATGGCTTCATAAGCACCTCCACGAGGAATTGAATCCTCGCGAAGGTACGCCGCTATTCCAGGATTCCGTAGCCGCAGCGGCCGACGCCACCAGCCCAGCGTTAATCGCCCGGTGCGGACCAGGCAAAATTTGCCATTTGTGATTAAACCATTGAGGCGATTGAAGGCCGCCAAACACCGCAAGCATCACCTCGCCGCCCACACTGACCTCGCACGAACAAATTCCCGCTTGACAACAGTCTTTCGGTTTTCTAGTATTTGTTAACATTTGTTTACTAATACCGGTACACCATGCCTCGACCCTCGGATGACACCGCCTATTTAACCCGCTTGCAGGACTACTACGCTCAATGGCGAAGCCTGCCCGCGTATGAACCGTTGCAAGCCGTGCTGGGTCTGGTCTCGCGCGCGGGGGTCGCGAAAGTGTTAAAGCGGTTGCGGGACGCAGGGTTTTTACATCGCACCCCGGATGGCCGCTGGACGCCGACCGCACGCTTTTTCGAGCGGCCGCTGGCCGACGCGCCAGTGCCGGCCGGGTTACCGGCCCTGAGCGGTGACAGCGGGGAAACCTGTTCGATTGACGCCTGGCTAATTCAGCACCCGTCACGGACGGTGCTGATCCCCGTGACAGGTGATTCAATGATTGAAGCCGGCATTCACCCCGGCGACCGCGTGGTCGTCGAACGGGATACGCCCGCGCGGCCCGGCGATGTCGTCGTCGCCGTGGTCGATGGTGAGTTCACGCTCAAAACCTTGGCGGTTGAGAATGGCGCGGCCGTACTGAAACCGGCCAATCCCGCTTATCCCATCTTGCGCCCCGGCGATCGCTTGCAAATCTTCGGGATCGTCGTCGGTCTGCTACGCAATTATCGGAGGTAATGCTTATGGGCGCGGCGGTAGCTGCATCATTGACTCTGGACACCGTTCATCCGAGCGGACTTGCGGCCTTGGACGCCTTCCTGGAGCCGGAATCCGGCGAAGTGTTTAGAGCGGCCTTCCGCCCGGCCCCTGGCACCATGGGACGGCCTTTCAGCCTGGACGCACATCTGATCCGTGATCCCGAGACGACATTCTTGCTGCGAGTGCGCGGCCACGAGTTCCAGGAACACGGGATTCAGGACGGGGATTTACTGGTGGTAGATCGGACCGCTGCGCCCAGCACCGGCAGCTTGGTGGTGGCGATCCGCGCCGGACAATTCTGCCTGGCGCGTGTGGGCCGCGATGCCCAAGGCCAGCGCATCCTGCACACGGCGCAAAACGCGCCTCTCGAACCCGGCCCCGATCCCGCCTCAACGCTGACCGTGTGGGGCGTGGTGCGCTGGAATATCCATCGCCTGTGGCCCGGACGGCTTTCATCCTGACGCAGGAGGGGTACTTTCCTTTCTTGCTTTCTCGCTTTATCTCTTTCTCGCTTTCCAACCCAACGAGGCAATGACCATGAACGAGAACCTCATGAAACACGGTGCGTTTAGCTGGAGCGAACTGATGACGACTGATGTCGATGCCGCAAAACAGTTCTATAGCGCCTTATTCGGCTGGGAAACCGAGGAGTTTCTGGGGGCAGGGATGCCTTATACTCTGGTGAAAGTCGGCGGTGAACCGGTCGGCGGGATGATGGCCCCGTCCTCGGAATGTGTCGGGAAACCGCCCGCGTGGGGTGTTTGCGTCACCGTGGACGATGTCGATGCCACTGCGCAGCAAGTTGAGACCTTGGGCGGGAAACTCCTCCATCCACCGACCGACATCCCGAGCGTCGGCCGCTTCTGCGCCCTACAAGACCCACAAGGCGCAACCTTGTGTGCGATCACCTATCGGCAACCCTAACCCGCGCCGGATCATGACTGGAGGCGCGATGCTGGCCTTATGGGGAACCCTGCTAGCGCTGGCGCTCGTTCCCGGCCCGAGTGACGCCGCGGTGGTCGCCCGCACGCTGGCGTCCGGTTTCCATCACGGTCTCCTGATGGTGATCGGGATCGTCATCGCGGATGCAATCCTGGTGCTGGCAGGCGGTGTCCAGCCTGCGGGTTTTCATCGAAACCTTGGGTCCTCTGAAAGAGGTACTGCACCCGGTCGCCGGGATCGGGTTAATCGTGCTGGGCATAGGCGCTGGTCGCGCGCCATCCTGCGCCGCCGAAGTACCCTCGACCTCAGCGGTTTCGCCGCGATCGAGCGTCCTGAGCGGCCTGTTCCTGACTCTGGGAGATCCGAAAGCTCTCCTGTTCTATCTGAACTTTTTCCCGGCTTTTGTCGGGGTGTCGCAACTTTCAGGCGCGGAGATCCTGGGCTTGTTGCTGGTGGTGACCCTGACCGTGGGTGGCGTCAAAATCGGTTATGCCGGATTGGCGAACCGCGCTCAACAGTTTTTTCGATGCGCACGGCTCAGGAAAACCCTCAATCTTGCTGCGGGCGCGATCCTAGCAGAAACCGGCGTCTTTCTGCTGGCGTTCCGTTAAGACCGGTCTACAAGTGCGCGGGTCAGCCCGCCGGGTTGACGGGTGACGGGGCGTGCGTCCAGGCCAGTGCCGCCTCCAGGCGGTCGTTCCCCCAAAACAATTCGTCGTCCACCATGAAGCTGGGGGCGCCAAAAATTCCCAATGCGCGGGCCTGTTCCGTCTGCGCACGCAACTGGGCTTTGCTGGCAGGCGACTGGGCCTCATCCAGCAGGGCCTTTCCTGGCAAATCCAGGGCCGCCAAACACCGTTCCAGCACCACCGGCTGGCTGACGTCCTGATCGTCCACAAAGTTAGCCCGAAACACGGCCCGGACAAAAGCGGGCAACCAGGATTCATCGGCAAACCGGCACGCGACCCGCGCTGCTAGCACACTGCGTCGCGGAAACTGGCTAGGGCGACGAAAGGGCAATGCCAGATCGGCACAGATACGCTCCAGATCTCGCCACATATAGCGCCCCTGGACCGGAAACAGGTTAAAGGGCGAATCGTTCCAGCCCTGGGCCTGGAAGAGGGGACCGAGCAAAAAGGCGTTCCATTCCAGGGGAACCCCGTGCTGGCCGGCTAGTGCTTCCACCCGCAGAGCGGCGAGATAGGAATAAGTACTCGAAAACTCAAACCAGAATTGCATGGGAAGAGGGCCTCCTTACAAGTGTAGGTTTTTTTGAT
>JAGRHM010000410.1 GCA_020445005.1 Candidatus Competibacteraceae bacterium
TGCGCACGCACACCTCACCGGTGCAAATCCGCGTGATGGAAACCCAGCCGCCACCGGTGCGGGTTATCGCCCCGGGTCGGGTTTATCGCTGTGATTCCGACGTGACCCATTCGCCGATGTTTCATCAGGTCGAGGGATTGCTGGTTGACGAGGAAGTGAGTTTCGCCGACTTGAAGGGGGTGCTGGATGATTTCCTGCGAAACTTCTTCGAGCGCGATCTGGCGGTGCGCTTTCGTCCCTCCTATTTCCCCTTCACTGAACCTTCCGCCGAAGTGGACATCGCCTGCGTGATCTGCAGCGGCGCCGGTTGCCGAGTGTGCAAGCAGAGCGGCTGGCTGGAGGTGCTCGGCTGTGGCATGGTGCATCCAGGGGTGTTTGACAAGGTGGGCATCGACAGTGAGCGCTATACCGGCTATGCCTTTGGCATGGGCGTTGAACGGCTGACCATGTTGCGCTATGGCGTGAATGACCTGCGATTGTTCTTTGATAACGATTTGCGGTTCCTGCGGCAGTTTCAATGAGATCAATAGCATGAAAGTCAGCGAACAATGGTTGCGGGAATGGGGCGATCCTGATCTGTCCAGCATTGAACTAGCCGCGCAATTGACGATGGCCGGCCTGGAAGTGGATCATCTGGAACCGGCTGCGCCCGCTTTTGAGCAGGTCGTCGTAGGTCGGGTCGTGGACCTGGTTCCCCATCCTGACGCCGACCGGTTACAGGTGGTGACCGTGGATGTGGGCCAGGCTGCCCCTCTGCATATTGTCTGTGGCGCACCGAATGTCGCGGTCGGGATGTGCGCGCCAACCGCCTTGGTCGGCGCGGTGTTGCCCGGTGGATTGGCGATTAAAAAATCCAAGCTGCGCGGCGTCGAATCACAGGGCATGTTGTGTTCAGCCCGCGAATTGGGTCTGGCGGAAAGTTCGGATGGATTGTTGCCCCTGCCGGCTGACAGCCCACCGGGTCAAAGCGTGCGCGAGCTGCTTGGGCTGGATGACGTCATCATTGAAATTGAATTAACACCCAACCGGGGTGACTGTCTGGGCATGGAAGGCGTGGCCCGCGAGGTGGCGGTTCTCAACCGGTGTGATTTTCAGCCGCTGGCGGTCGAGGCAACGCCACCGGCGCTGGATGCGGCCTTCCCGGTGACCTTGCTTGATCCTGCGGACTGTCCGCGCTATGTGGGCCGCGTTATTCGCGGGGTCGATCCCATGGCGGAAACGCCTCTGTGGATGAAGGAACGCTTGCGTCGAGCGGGCATTCGCAGTCTGGGACCGCTAGTGGATGTGACCAACTATGTGATGCTGGAACTGGGCCAGCCCATGCATGCCTTCGATTTAAACCGGCTGACGGGCGGGATCGAAGTGCGTCGCGCCCGCCCTGGCGATCGGCTGGAGCTGCTCAATGGGGTGGTCATTGAACCGGATGTCGAGACTCTGCTGATTACCGATCATCAAGGTCCCCTGGCGCTGGCCGGGATCATGGGTGGCGAAATTAGTTCCTGCACCGACGCCACGCGCGATGTGTTCCTGGAAAGCGCCTTTTTTGCGCCCGCTAGCATCGCCGGCCGCGCGCGCCGTTATGGATTACAAACGGACTCCTCCTACCGTTTCGAGCGTGGCGTGGACCCGCAATTACAGCGCCGCGCCGCCGAGCGCGCGACGCGGTTGTTGATCGATATGGCGGGCGGTCAACCAGGACCGATGATCGAAGCCATATCGCCGGAGCATGTGCCGACGGAGCCAGCGATTCGTTTGCGGCCGACGCGCATTCATAAACTGCTGGGCATGGAGATTCCTCGTACTCAGGTCGAAGATATCTTGCGCCGGTTGGGTATGGTAGTGGCGACCGAAGTTGATCATTGGCTGGTAGTTCCGCCCAGTAGTCGCTTCGACATTGCCCTGGAAACGGACTTGATTGAAGAGATCATCCGCATTTATGGCTATGACCGGGCGCCAGCCAACCGCCCGCTTACCCGGTTGGAAATGCCTGCGCAACCGGAAGAACAGCTTGGTTTGGAACGGTTGCGGGAAACCCTGGTGCAACGGAGTTTTCAGGAAGCCATCACTTACAGTTTTGTCGATCCCGTTTTTCAAAAACATTTGCACCCTGAATGCGCGCCACTGGCGCTGATGAATCCAATTTCCGCTGATCTGGCGGTGATGCGCGCCAGTTTATGGCCGGGTTTATTGAAAGCGCTGATCTATAATCAAAAGCGTCAGCAGTCGCGCGTGTGTTTGTTTGAGCAGGGCTTGAATTTTTTGCCCACTGCCGACGGATTGGAGCAGGCGCTATTTCTCGGCGGCGTCGCTACCGGTCCAGTTTTACCAGAACAATGGGGCGCGCCGGGGCGGATGCTGGATTTTTTCGACTTGAAAGCCGATGTCGAGGCGCTGTTGGCCTTGACAGGCGCATTGGGAACGTTCCGCTTTGTCGCCGTCGCGCATCCAGCGCTGCATCCAGGGCAAAGCGCCCGGATTGAGCGGTCCGGGGAATCCATCGGTTGGATGGGCGCGCTGCATCCGCGCGTTGCGCGCGAGCTGGATATAGAAGGCGATGTCTTCGTTTTCGAGCTGCGGCT
>JAGRHM010000411.1 GCA_020445005.1 Candidatus Competibacteraceae bacterium
TGACCTCGAAGCCTGAAGGTTGGCGCGTTTCAAAATGAAACGTGATGAAATTGCTCTGTTTCAAATTGAAATACTCATTTATTTGTTTTTTGTTATTTACAATTAATAAATATTAGGTATGTTTTTGTTTTCTTACAATCTGATTGATTCCCACCTGATCAATAAGGATAAAAGACCTCAAAAAACTCCATGGCCTGGATTTTGCTGATTAAGCGCTGAGCAGTAAATGATTTCCGGTTTGAGTGCGAGCCGTTATCTAAGTACATAATAATACTGATAATTTAAAGGTGAGGCCATGGTCTTTGGAATGTATGCCCGGCAGCTTCGCGAGCGCCATCGCAGAGTCAGCAAACGCTATTCAATACGACAAATTGCTTTGAGAGTCGGTATGGAACCCGCTTATCTCAGCAGGATCGAACGCGGCGATACGCCGCCGCCATCGGAGCAGGCGATTCGGCGCCTGGCGGTGGAATTAGGAGAAGATGCCGATTTTTTGCTGGGGTTGGCGGGCAAGGTTGCGTCGGATGTCTGTGAAATCATTACGAGCAGGCCAATCCTGTTCGCTGAATTGATCCGTTGCCTGAGTGATGTCCCGGATGAACAATTGACGACGTTGGTGATTAAAATTCGCAACAATGAGTGCTGAATTTCCTGATAATCCCTCCGTACAAACCACACTCCATAGCCTGGGTGTTTAGCAGCTAGGCCGTGGAATCCAGGCTTCTTCGGAATTTCACTGCGCTTTTTCCAGGCTATGGCTTTTTATTCAGGTTGAATCTTGTCGACCAGTCGCAGAAACAACTCTTCCAGTCGATTCGCTTTGTTGCGCAAGCTGGATACTTCAATGCCCTGCGCCGATAGTTGTTGAAACAGGGCGTTGACGCCCCGTTCCTTGGCGACATCCACTTCCAGGGTCAGCTCATCCAGCCGGCGCAGCGGATAACCGGGAATATCAGGCGTTCCGCTTAGAGGGTAATGCAGGTTGAGCACAAAGGTTTCCAACTGCAGCCGATTTAGCAAGGTCTGCATTCGAGTATTTTCGACGATCTGACCCCGGTCAATGATCGCAATATGGCGGCACAGGCTTTCCGCTTCTTCCAGATAGTGCGTGGTCAAAATAATCGTCACCCCGCGACCGTTGATTTCCCGTAGAAAATCCCACATCGAGCGGCGAATCTCGATATCCACTCCGGCGGTCGGCTCGTCCAGAATCAGCAATTTCGGTTCATGCACCAGCGCCCGGGCGATCATCAGCCGGCGCTTCATGCCGCCGGATAACTCGCGCGCCATTTGTCGGCGTTTGTCCCACAAACCCAGTTGCTTGAGATAGGTCTCAGCGCGCTGACGGGCCAAGTCGCGGGGCAGGCCATAGTAGCCTGCCTGATTAATCACGATCTCGGCCACCGGCTCGAACTGATTGAAATTAAACTCCTGCGGCACCAAGCCAATGCAGCGTTTCGCCGCAGACAGCTCATGATCGAGATCATGACCAAATACCTGCGCCGCGCCACCCGTCTTACGGACCAGGGAGCAGATGATGCCAATAGTGGTGGACTTGCCGGCGCCATTGGGACCCAGCAAGGCAAAGAATTCGCCTTCTACAACATCGAGGTCAATGCTACGCAGTGCTTCGAAGCCATTTGCGTAGGTTTTGCGTAAATCACGCAGGGTCAGGGCTGCGGTAGTCATACATGGAATTCCATTATCAGGGCGACTAATCTTCACTGAAAATGCTGTCGGAAGTGAAACCACGAGGAAGGATCAAACATGGTCAATGAAAACAACGAACCCGACGATATTACTCCATCCGAAGCTCCGACGTTGAATCCAGCGCCGCAGGTTGACCTGGAAACCGCAAAATTGCCGATGGAGGGCGTCCGGGTCATCGACCTGGGCACTTTCCTGGCTGGCCCCTACGCGGCGTCGATTCTCGGCGAATTCGGCGCCGAGGTTTTCAAGGTCGAACATCCTATCGCCGGCGATCCGATGCGGCGGTTTGGCACCGCGACCAAACGCCACGACGCGACGCTGGCCTGGCTGAGCGAAGCCCGTAACCGTAAATCAGTCACTATCGACCTGCGCCAGCCGGAAGGCGTGCAACTGTTTTTGCGCCTGATCGAGAAGTCGGATGTGCTCATTGAGAACTTCCGGCCTGGGACCATGGAGGAATGGGGTCTGAGTTGGCAGGAGTTGAGTGAGGCCAATCCGGGCCTGGTTTATCTGCGGGTGTCTGGGTATGGGCAAACGGGACCCTACCGGCGCCGTTCCGGTTTCGCGCATATTGCCCATGCCTTCGGCGGTTTGTCCTATCTGGCTGGATTTCCGGGCGAGACGCCGGTGGTGCCGGGCACCGCGCCGCTGGGTGACTATATATCGAGTATCTATGGCGCAATTGGCATTCTACTGGCCTTGCGGCACCGGGAACTGAGCGGGCGTGGCCAGATTGTCGATATTGGCATCTACGAAGCGGTCTTCCGGCAACTGGATGAAATCGCGGCATCCTATGGCCTGTTCGGCAAGGTGCGCGAACGGGAAGGCTCGGGCAGCTTTGTCGCCGTGCCGCACGGTCATTTCCGCACGAAGGACGATAAATGGATCGCCATTGCCTGCACCACCGACAAGATGTTCGAGCGCCTGGCCGAGGCAATGGAGCAACCGGAACTGGCCTCTTCCAGTCTGTACGGTCCGCAACGCCAGCGGCTAGCGGCGCGCGATGAGGTCAACCGCATCGTCATCGAATGGGTGGGGTCGCTGAATCGCGCCGAGGTGCTGGAGCGGTGTCTGAACTGCGAAGTTCCGGTGGGCAAGGTCAACAGCATCGCCGATATTTTTGAGGACGAGCATTTTCAGGCGCGCGGCAATCTGGCGCGAATCAACGAAGACGGTCTGGGCGAAGTAGTCGTGCCCAACGTCGTGCCCACCCTGTCGGCAACGCCAGGGCGCATCGCCAATTTGGGGCCAACCCTGGGCAATGCGACCTACGAAGTGATGCGGGAATTGTTGGGGCTGACCGCCGATGACATCAAGCGGCTGCGGCAACGGAGGATTATTTGATCATGACCGACCATAACAAGACCGAATTGCCGCTGGCCGGAATTCGGGTCATCGACGTGGCAACCGTGATTGCCGGACCCTACTGCGCCGGCATCCTCGGGGAATTTGGGGCTGAAGTGCTAAAGGTCGAACATCCCATTGGCGGTGATCCCCTGCGTAAATTTGGTACGCCGACGGCGCGCGGCGATACCCTGACCTGGATGAGCGAGGGGCGTAACAAGAAATCGGTGACCGTGGATTTGCACCGCCCGGAAGGTGTGGAAATTTTCAAGAACCTGGTGCGACAATCAGATGTGGTTTGCGAAAATTTCCGTCCTGGCACTTTGGAAAAGTGGGGCATCGGCTGGGAAGCGTTGCGCGAAGTGAATCCCGGCTTGATCATGCTTCGAGTCACGGGTTATGGCCAGACCGGCCCCTACAAGGATCGACCGGGTTTTGCCCGGGTCGCCCACGCCGTGGGCGGCATCGCCTATCTATCCGGAATGCCCAAGGGTACGCCGGTAACGCCGGGATCGACCACATTGGGGGATTATTTGACCGGGTTGTATGGATGCCTTGGGGTATTGATGGCCTTGCGCCATCGGGAGATGACCGGTGAAGGTCAGTATGTGGACGCCGCCTTGTATGAATCGGTGTTCCGTTGCACCGATGAACTCGCGCCGGCTTATAGCATGTTCGGCATGGTGCGGGAGCGGCATGGGCCAACCCACAACGACTTCGCCTGTCCCTATGGGCATTTTCCCACCAAGGATGGCAAGTGGATCGCCATCGCCTGCGCAACCGATAAGCTTTTCGAGCGTCTGGCCAGCGCCATGGGCCGACCAGAACTGGCTTCGTCCAGCCTGTACGGCGATCAAAAGACCCGGCTGGAGAACCGCCACGATGTGAACGAGATTGTCCGAGACTGGTGCGGTTCGCTGAATCGTGAGGACATTCTGCAACGCTGTTTCGCAACGGGCGCGCCGGCGGGACCATTGAACAACATCGCTGATATTTTCGGCGACCGCCAGTTCCACGCCCGCCGCAATCTGACTGCTATTGACGAGCCGGATCTGGGCGAGACCATTATCGTGCCGACGACGATTCCCCGCCTGTCGGAGACGCCGGGAGAAATTCGGCATCTCGGCCCCAAACTGGGCGAACATACGGAAGAAGTGTTGACCGGCCTGCTCGGCATGGACGAACAGCAAATCGCCGAGTTGAAAAGAAAGCGGGTGGTGTAACTGATATGAGCGAAGTCAATCTACAGGACTGGGTCGGCAAAACCGAACAGGTAAAGGATCGCATTTATCTAACGCCGGTCAGGGCACTGGCCCTGACCTTGGATCATCCGCAGCTTGCCGTCGAAGAAGGCGCGCCTTTACCGGAAATCTGGCACTGGTTGTATTTCCTGCCCCTAGTCGCCCAGTCGGAAATCGGCGTCGACGGCCATCCTCGGCGCGGCGGTTTCCTGCCGCCGATTGCTTTGGAAAGGAGAATGTGGGCCAGCGGGCGACTGGTTTTTTACCAGGATGTGCGGATTGGCGAAGAAATCACCAAAACGTCGGAGATTCTCAAGATTTCTGAGAAGGAAGGCAAAGCCGGCAAAATGGTTTTCGTGACGGTCAAGCACTCGATCAGTTCGGCCAGAGGCGTAGCGATTGATGAAGAACAGAATATCGTCTATTTGCCAATGCCCAAGACCTACGTTCCCGCACCGCCGAATCCCGCACCGGAAGACTTGGCGTGGCAAGAGGAGTATGCGGTCGATCCGGTGCTGCTGTTTCGCTTTTCCGCATTGACCTTCAATGCTCACCGTATTCACTACGACATCAACTATGCCGCCGAAGTGGAAAAATATCCTGGTCTGGTGGTGCATGGCCCCTTGCAGGCGTTGTTGCTGCTGGAGTCAGCGCGCAAAAAAAATCCCGGTCGCAAACCGGCCCACTATGAATTCAGGGCGGTTCGACCGCTTTTTGCGTTCGATCAAGTGCGTCTGGGTGGCCGATCCAGATCCGATGGTGGTCATGATCTCTATGCGATCAACACCGAGGGCAATATGACCATGCAGGCAACCGTATCCTGGAGATGAAGAACATGAGCGAGAGACTGGAGCGTTCGGTATTGCTGGTTCCGGCATCCAATTGGGGCATGATTCAGAAAACGGCGGCTTCAAAGGCGGATGCGGTCTGCATCGATCTGGAAGATGCAGTGACGGTGGATGAAAAAGAGGCCAGCCGGGCGAACGTGGCGCGCGCCTTCAAGGAACTGGATTTCGGCGATAAACTGCGCATGTACCGGATCAATGGTCTGGACACCCACTACGCTTACCGCGATTTGATCGAGGTCGTGGAAGCCGCCGGGGATTGCATTGACTTGATCGTCGTGCCGAAAGTGAACCGTCCGGAAGATGTGTACGTAGTGGAAACCCTGCTCACGCAAATTGAGAGTTACCGGGGGTTTGCGCGGCCCATCGGCATTGAAGCATTGATTGAAACCGCGTCGGGCTGTGTCAATATCCGGGACATCGCCGCTTGCTCTACCCGGCTGGAGGGCTTTATTTACGGTCCCGGCGATTATGCGGCCTCGGTGCGGATGCCGATGGAATCTATCGGCGAACTGGACGAAAACGATGCCGTATATCCCGGCCACCGCTGGCATCACGTCATGCATTCCATCGTTACCGCTGCCCGCGCCTATAACAAGCGCGCTATCGACGGGCCGTTTGCCGGGATCAAAAACCCGGAAGGGTTGGCGCAAGCCTGTAAAATCGCCCGCGCGATGGGTTTCGACGGTAAATGGTGCATTCATCCCAGCCAAATCGATTTAGCGAATCAAACCTTTGTGCCTTCGGAAAAGGAGCTGGCTTGGGCGCAAACGGTCTTGAGTGAGTATGAGCGGGCAAGGCAGGAAGGCCGGGGCGCGCTCAGCGTCAAGGGCAAGATGATCGACGTTGCTTCGCTGCGGATGTGTCAAACCACAGTGGAGCGGGCGCGGCTGGCGGGGTTGTTGTAGTGTGCGTTTGGGGTAGAGGGTAATGCACTCAGCCTCATACCGGTTTCGCCCAAATCCGGACCCGCAACTCTTCACCGATCAACTCAAAATCCGGCTCTCTTCCCGACAGCAGGCGGGACAGCCGGATGATCAGTCGGGGAATGCCGGTGCCAATCGCGCTCATATAGCCCAGTTGCGTCAACAGGGTTGCCAGTCGCCGGTTGCGCTCGGCATGAACGCCCAAGCGAATGTTTTCCAAGGTGACCGAATTGGGTAGACCTCCGGGGCTGCGCACTTCCACCCGATCGGAAAACAGGAAGATCCGGACTTGCGAACCGCCGAAACTGTAATCGCGATGGGCAATCGCGTTCACCACGGCCTCGCCGAGCGCCTTGCGGTCGTACAACGCAAGGTCCTCGCGCTGGAAGCCCAGTTCCCGCGCTGGCTGGCGGATGTTCCGCTCCAGGAATAGGCGGGTATCGGTAATGATTTCCGGCAACCGTCCAGTGATTTCCCGCCGGTCCAGGATGTCGGCATCCTCATCTACTCCAGCGAAGGCGACTGCTGACAACCGACTTTGCGGCATGAAGCGCTGCGGCGCCACGCCGAACATCAGCAAACCAGCCACGGTCAACCGCCACTCGCCATCGACTTCCGCCGCCAGCCGGAGATTGTGCAGCAGCGTCTCCAGCGCTAACCGGCTTTGTTCCAGTTGCTCTCCCAGCGACAGGCCAAATTGCGCCTCGTGATAGGCGGCAAAGGCATCTTGTGACAGATCGTTCAGCGTGGTCTCCCAAATCGGGCTTTCATCGTAGTGCAATTCGCCCGCGGCCTGGGCAATCCGCACCAGCTCTCGACCAGTCGCATCCTTTTTATCTTTGCCGACCCGGATATAAAACCGCCCTCCCGCCGTGCGGTAGGGTTTCAGCCGATTCAGCGCCGACAGGACCGTCAAAGCCACAATATCGCGGCCTTCGACCGTGTGTTGTTCTAATACCGGGCTGACCGGCGGAATACAGCGATCCCGGCAGAGATGGGTCAGGGACTGGAATGTGGTCGCGCTATCCGTCAAGCCGACAACCGCACCATCGTCAGCGACGCCAAAGTACAGGCAACCGCCCTCGCTGTTGGCAAAGGCTACAATTTCTCCAGCCACGCTTTCCGGATTTTCCAATTGGCGTTTGAATTCCCGGTGCTGACTTTCGCCTTGGGCAAACTCGGCTAACAGATCGTGTTTGCTCATTATGATCTTCGTCATGTCCATCTATGCACTCGGTAAATGTGTCAAACCACGGTGGAGCGGGCGCGGCTGGCGGGGTTGTTATAGCAGACAATCCCTGACCTGTCAGTCAGATGTATAATTCATCCAGGTCTAAAGAAAAATCCACCGAGCGCAGTTCAACCGCCCCGCCGATCAGAATGACGCGCTGCCATTGCTCGGCGCGGCGATAAACTTCGATGTGCCGCACTTCCTGCGCGACCAGGACATACTCTTCCAGACTGGCCATCTGTTGGTAGGCGAGACGCTTGTTCTGACGGTCCTTCTGTGCGGTCGAATTGGACAAAACTTCGATAATCAGTTTCGGATTTTTGCAGATTAAATCCTGATCGTCCTGGGGGTCGCAGGTCACGACCACATCGGGATAGAAAACATCCTGAGCGGCTTGTACCTTGAAATCCGAGGTGAGAACCGTACAGGGCGTACCCCGCAGATGGTGATAGAGGCGCGCTGCCAAAGCCACGATCAAGCGGGCATGAGCAAAAGTGCCGCCGGTCATGGCGACAATCCGGCCATCGATCCACTCGTGTCGGGTATCCTGCTGGTTTTCCCAAGCGAGGAAGGCGTCCGCATCGCTGACGTCAGGCAGGATTTTAGCAGCGGCTTGCATGCGACTCTCCAGGTTGATTCGGTAACGGCTTTAATTTTAGTCCGTGTGTGATTTACAGAAGTGGGTGCAA
>JAGRHM010000412.1 GCA_020445005.1 Candidatus Competibacteraceae bacterium
CTTCCCCGTGAAAAAGTCGAACATCGCGTATTATTTAGTTTCAATACAGCTTCTAAGCCACCATTTTCAGGGCAATGGTGGCCGGTAGCGCTGGGCATATTCCTCAGCCAGACGCTGACCTTCTTTCAACTGCTCAGGATTGAGATTGCGAATGAGCTGATCCCGATTCGAGCGAGCCTTGGCGTTACCGCGCGCCGCAGCAACTTCATACCAGGCGTAGGCAATTGCTGGATCCTTGGGCACCCCTTGTCCAGTCGCATACAATACCCCGAGATTGTTCTGCGCTGCTACATGCGCCTGCTCAGCCGCCCGTTGGTACCAACGGGCGGCTTCGGCATAATCCTGTTTAACGCCAAAGCCATTTTCATAGAGTACCCCCAGATTGAACTGAGCTTCCCGTAAGTCCTGAAGCGCCGCTTTTCGGTACCAGTGGACGGCTTCGGCATAATCCTGAGCAAGACCCAAGCCATTAGCATATAACACCGCTAAATTATACTGCGCATGCACATGCCCCTGCTCAGCCGCGCGTCGGTACCAGTGGGCGGCTTGCATCTGATCCTGCTTGACCCCCAAACCCTTGTCGTACAGGACTCCCAGATTAAACTGCGCTTCAGCTTGGCCGCTTTCAGCCAGGGGGCGCCATTCCGATAAGGCAGTCTGATAATCATCCCGGGCGAAGGCCGCCATGCCCCCCAGATAATCAGTCTGACCCAACATTGGCAATGTTATTAACACGAGGAAAATCAAAATCATGTGCAATAGCATCATAGAGACCCACTGTTTGGGATTATCGATAATGTTACCTATCTCACCCTCTACATAGCCTTTACATATCGCAAGACACTGGAGCATGGGAACGAAAACCTACTGCCGCCCTACGGTTTTTAGTGAGCATCACTTAGCTTAAATGTAAAAATACCTTCCAGCCGAATGATTCACACTAGCTTGTGCAATTATAACAGCACAATGGTTTCTGAATATCCAACTCGTGTCTATTAAAAAAACGCCGCCTAAATGGCAGCGCTTGGCAGTCGAGTCTAGATTAAAGTATGCTCAAAACAATTATTTAAACATAATATTCAACAGGTTGGACCTCGCGAGACAATTGACCTGCTGATAGTAATCAGCACTCCATTCCTTCAACGCACGGTTATCATCCAGCATACGATGACCGACGAAACTCCACACCGCAAGCTGGCTGTCCGCAAATTCGCTCAAACCGCGCGCGTCATGGACTTTCAAAACCACCTTGGCTTGGGCCACTCCCAAGTCCATGTATGCTTTGAAGCTATCCATGCTCAGCGCGACCCATTTTTCCATTTGCGAACCGATCAACCGGTTGAGCTTTGTCATTGGCTCAACAAATAATTTTAAGGGTTCACCCGACCCGGCAGGCATTTCGTTCATCATGTTATCTCCTCTAGTATGACATGCAACTGCGTTTATAACAGAAAGTATGTTGCGTCGCAACATAGATATGGAGGGCTGGATAGTTCCGGTTGAAAATCTGAAACCTTTATATTGAGTCGATATAATGATTAATCAAAGTGGCTCATTAAGAGTTGATAATGACTTCAGGTCTGTCGCCAGGATCTCTCATGGAACCGAAACCCGCTCTTCCACACGCGCTAATCAACAAACTGCAACGCATCGGCGATCTCGCTGAAAAACTTGTTTACATCAAATGGAGCCAAGAATTCTTTATATTGATGTTGCGGGCGGCTCAGGATATCCTGGCTCTAGCTCGCCCATTGGCGGAACACCAACGTATCACCACATTAGCTGAACGCCTCGAACAGCAGATCAGCACTTGTCTAGAGAAAGGCGAACTGCCGAAAGGCACGGAGCGGGAACGGTTGATGGCGATATTGGATGCGCTCTGCCGCGCAGCTCCCACCGACAGCGCCCACACCGGCGAAGCGGGGGCACACCGTCTGATTGAGACCATCACCACACCGCTGTTTCTTAACAATCCTGGAGGCGGACGGTCATCTTCTTCAACAGATGAATCTGCATCCGCGCTCCCGTCGCTCTGGCTAATCGCCCTGGAATCGACACACGATCTGGGGCGCAAAATCGAACAGCGAGGCAGATTTCAAATCCGGTGCTTCGCGAATCTGAGTACAATTCGCACGCTGCTGGAGCAGTCGGAAAAACCAGCAGCCCTGATTGTCGATCTGGATTACTCGGCTGATCAACAGATTGTCTTCCATGAAATCACGGCGCTGCAACCGTTGCTTGCGCCGGATGTGCCTCTGTTCTTCCTCGCTGACCGCGGCGATATCACGGCGCGGGTCGATGCAATCAAGGCAGGGGGAGCAGGTTACTTTACCAAGCCGGTGGATATTCCCATGTTATTGGAGGCGCTGGATGGGCGAGTCTTGAAACCGCTAAGTCAGCGCGTTCTGATCGTCGATGAGCAGATAACCGTTGCCCGTGATATCGCCCGTTGGCTGGAAAGCCGCGGCATGGTGACCCAGGTGCTGGCTCAACCTCTGCAGATTTTGCCAGTGCTGCGTCATTTCCACCCCAGTCTGCTGATTCTGAGCGTCGATTTGAAGGAACTGGATGGATTGAGTCTGGCTCAGGCGATTCAACAGCACGAGCTGTTTCGCGAGTTGCCCCTGGTGTTGATGTCAGCACAGCCGGAAACGGCGCAGCGGCTGTCCGCTACGAGCCTGAGCGGGGAAGCGTTGCTTAGCCGGCCTCCAAATTCGGAATCGCTCGCCACAGCGGTCGCTAAACGGCTACGACAAGGACGTGGACTTCACTATAAATTCAGCCAGCTTAGCCATCGGGATACCGTGAGTGGCTTGTACAATCGCCCCTATTTTCTGGCCTATCTGGAGCGTGCGCTTGTCGCAACGCATGTTAATGCCCAGTCAGCGGCCATCATGCTAATCACCCTGGATAATCTGCGCACACTGGAAAGCCACGACGTTGCCGCGGCCGATGAAGTCGTTGAACAGGCCGCTAAACGTTTGCAGACCACCCTGGGAGCCGATGCGATCACGGCCCGGTTTAGCGACGCCGTCTTCACGGTGCTGCTCGGGTTTACCAGCCAGGAAGCGCTGCCTGCGACTGCCCAAGCTGTGCAAACGGCACTGGAAACGGACCCCTACCGGTTAAGTCATGGGGATTTCGAATTGCGCGCCAGTATCGGCATCAGTATCGCCAGCCCCAGCTTGCGCGAGGCGGCGGTGCTTATTCAGCAGGCGGATCTGGCTTGCGGCATGGCCCGCGAGGGTAAGGATACTCGGATTCATGTACATCATGGCCGTAGCATCGAACAGGATACAACCACCCCACAACAACGTCGATTGTTGGAGGAAATCCGCGAATCGGTGCAACAGCAGCGCATGAACCTGCTGTTCCAGCCGATTGTCAGCCTGCGTGGCGATACAACTGAACGTTATGAGGTTTTGTTGCGGATGCGTAATCACGAGGGCTGGGAAATTCTTCCCGAGACCGTATTCAGCCTAGTCAAGCGCCACCGTATCGGCATGGTGCTGGACCGCTGGGTCATTGCGCACTCGATTCGAGTCTTGCGCGAACGACAGAAGCGCGGTCAGCCCGTGATCCTGTTTGTAAATATCTCGCCGACCATTTTGCAGGATGAGGAATTTCTGAACTGGCTGGAAGGCGGGTTACAGAAAACCGGAGTTCTAGCCGCCCATCTGGTATTTGAAATAACCGAAACCACGGCTGAATTGTATAAGCTGGTTCTACAACCCTTCCTACTCCAGGTCAAGCGGCTTGGCTGTGGCATTTCCCTGGATCACTTCAGCGGTTATGAGCACTCGCAGGCGCTGGCCCAAAGCCTGCGTGCAGACTACATCAAACTGGACGCACGGTTTACCGACGATCTGCTCAATAACAAGATTCGTCAGGAGGAGCTCAATGAATTGTCGCGTATCCTGGGCGCCTGGGGCATGACAACCATCGTGACGGGTGTTGAGGACGCTATGATGCTACCGTTGCTCTGGGCATCCGGTATTGATTATGTGCAGGGTTTTTTCTTGCAGCGGCCCCACACCGATATGAGCTACGACTTCGATCAAACGGTGCTGTAAGGGATGTGGATCGATCCCTTGACTGGATGGCTGAACGCAGCGCAGCGGGTGGACTCACCGAACAGCGACGAGCGTCCTACCGGTTGCGCAATCGACTTGATTGTAGTGCATGGCATCAGCCTTCCGCCCAGCGAATTTGGCGGTCCCTGGATCGATGCGTTGTTCACCAATACCCTTGATCCAACTTTGCATCCTTATTTTGCGCGCATCGCCGGATTACGAGTTTCAGCGCATTTACTGATCCGCCGCGATGGGGGGGTGACGCAATATGTATCGTTCAACCGTCGAGCCTGGCATGCTGGCGAGTCCCTGTATGCCGGTCGCCGACAGTGCAACGATTTCAGTATTGGCATTGAGTTGGAAGGCGTGGATGATCTTCCCTATGAGGACCGGCAATATCCGGTGTTAGCGGCCACAATCCGCGCCTTGTGGGAGGCTTATCCCACTCTTTCGCCAGACCGGCTGGTGGGACACGCCGACATTGCGCCAGGCCGCAAAACTGATCCCGGCCCAGCGTTTAGTTGGCGACGCTTGCGCCGGCTCCTGGAGGAAAGTGGCTAAATGAAGCAACCTGGATCAACCGGAGCATCCTTGCTAACCGGCTCTGCGTCAGTAACCGGCGCCCGCTCTTGAGTTGATTCCGGGTGTTCGCGCTTGCCCAGAAGGGCAGCTACCTGCTCTGCCCAGGCGGCGATCAATTCACCTGCGGGCCGCTTTTCGCATAGATGGCAACCCTGACCGGCCCACAAGGCCATGAAATCGGTCAGGCCCTGTTCAGCGGCCGCTTGTCGCACATCACGGGTCAGGAAGAGTTGCAGGGGAAACCCCGGCAGGTCTGCCTCATGGGTGGATAATTCATTGACCAGCCGATTGCGCAGCACCCGACCGTGACGGCCAGTGAACACCCGGCTAAGAGTAGTGGCGATTTCGCTGCCCTGGCTCAACAGCGTCTTGTACGCAATATGAGCGCCGCTTTCCGGACAGGCCAGGAAAGCCGTGCCCATTTGTACCCCCACTGCGCCCAGCATCCACGCGGCGGCGATGCCGCGTCCGTCCATGATGCCGCCTGCTGCGATAACCGGTGTTGAGACATGCTTGGCCAAAAGCGGCGCCAAAGTCAAAGTGCCCACCAGGCCCTGTTCCGGGTGACCGATGAAGGTGTTACGATGCCCTCCAGCCTCAGCGCCTTGCGCGATGATAAAATCGACGCCGCTCTCCTCCAGCACAATGGCTTCGAGCAAGTGCGTAGCGGCGCCTAACAGGGTGATTCCGGCTTCGCGCAGCAGGTTCACATACTGGGCGTCAGGTACGCCAAAACTGAAGCTGAGTGCAGTGACCTGGGCTTCCAGGATCACGTCCAGTTGCTCGTCGAACCCTGGTAATTCCGGCAAGGGGGGCGGTTCTGGCGGCAGGCCTAGTTCAGCGCGATAAGGCGCTAATAGTTCACGAGCACGGCTGATGCGTTCAGCATCCATTTTGATCGGATGACCCGCTGATAAATTGACCGCGAAGGGTTGATCCGTGAGCGCGCGCACCTCGGCAATCGCCTCCCGCAGAGCATCCGCATGCAGGTCGCCACCCGCCAGGCTACCCAGTCCTCCGGCGTTGGAGACGGCGGCGACCAGTTGTGGGGCGCCGCCCCCCCCAGCCATGGGCGCCTGGATGATGGGATAGCGAATGTTGAGTCGTTCGGTAAGAGGGGTATTAGGCCAGTTCATGGGGATTTGGAATGGGTGGTTTGAAGACAGGTGGTAAGGTCAGGTTAAATTTTCCCGGCTAAACATTAATCCTGATGTGAATTATCCATTAAGTTAAGTTAAATCAGCCTCTTGGTTGGATATCACCCAGCAATTCTCGAATGACTACCCCCGCCAACATCACGCCAAACAACGCCGGCATATAGGAAATCGTCCCGTTCACCGCGCGTGGCCGACCGGATGCATCGCTACCAACCGGTTGATGTGGCAGGGGCGAGCGGCGCGGTTCGTCGCTATAAATCACCGGATAATTCAGTGACGCCTCCCGTTCCCGCAATTGTCGGCGCAATTGTCGGGCCAGTGGGCAAACTTGAGTCTGGCTCAATGTCGTTACCCGCACCCGACTGACATCCAGACAGTTACCTGCACCCAATGCGGAAATGACCGGTACGTCGTAGCGATGACAGGCCGCGACCAAAGCCGCTTTACAGGCGATGCTGTCAATACAATCGGCGATGTAGTCGAAGGTCGTAGCGGACACCAGGGCCTCCGCTCCGTTTGGCTGGAGAAATTCCCCAATCAAGGTTAATTCCAGGGTCGGGTCAATATCGCGCAATCGTTCGGCTATGACTTCAACCTTCGGTCGGCCCAGCGTCGAATGCAGCGCCAGCAACTGGCGATTGAGATTGGACGGTGAAACCACATCATGATCCAGCAAGGCTAACCGACCGATTCCAGCCCGGCCTAGCGCCTCGGCGACATGGCCTCCGACCCCGCCCAGCCCAGCCACCAGCACCCGCGCCGTGCGTAACCGGGCCAGCCCTTCGGCGCCGATCAGGATTTCAGTGCGCGCCTGCGGGTAGGGCATCTGCGGGTACGGCATCGGGTAGCCGGAACAAACGCCGGGCGTTTTCTGTAGTAGCGGCGGCGATTTCGACCGGATCAGCGCCGCGCAACTTAGCAACGCAGTCCAGCACCTCCGCTATAAACGCCGGTTCATTGCGCTCGCCGCGATGGTTACTCAGCGGCTGGTCGGGCGCATCGGTCTCCAGCATGAAGCCATCCAGCGGCAAATAGCGGATCAGGCTGCGCAGACGAGTAGCGCGCGGATAGGTTAACGGACCGCCGAAACTGAGCAAAATGCCCATATCCAGCAATCGCCCCGCCTGATCCTCGCTCCCGGAAAAGCTATGCACCATGCCGCGTACTCCGGAAAAGCGCCGCAGAAATTTGATGACCTGGTCCACCGCATGACGGGTATGAAGCACCACCGGCAGATCGTGACGACGGGCCAAACGCAATTGCCCGGTAAAAAATTCCGC
The DNA here is from genome assembly GCA_020445005.1 of Candidatus Competibacteraceae bacterium. Classification (GTDB taxonomy): domain Bacteria; phylum Pseudomonadota; class Gammaproteobacteria; order Competibacterales; family Competibacteraceae; genus UBA2383. The sequence continues at coordinate 7,093 of JAGRHM010000412.1, forward strand.
TTGCGCATCAGGATCCAGATCGGGCAGGTAATAATCCAGTCCACACTCGCCAATAGCCACCGGCCGTTCCCGTTGCACCCAGTTCGCCAGCGCGTCCAGATGCTCGGGGCGGTGTTCGGCCAGATAAGCAGGGTGCAGACCGTAGCAGGGATACAATCCAGGATACTGTTTTATCACGGTTTTGAGCTTGGGCCAAAGGCGGGCGCTGACCGCGGCCAGCACCTGCGCGCCCACGCCCGCCTCGCGCGCCCGCTGGTAAGCCGCCTCCCGATCGGGATCGAAACTGGCCTCGTCAAAATGATTATGACTATCGATAAGAGTCCGCATCGTTAACGCCCGATCAAGCGAGCACAATCTGGACGTTGGCGGCGCGGCCAAACACCGAGGACGGCGTGATGCCGAACATGTTGCGAAACGCTCGACTGAAATGCGAAGAATCGGCAAATCCTGCATCCAGCGCTGCTTCAGTCAGAGTCAGGTTTTTGGAAACTAGCGCCGCGACCACTCGCATGCGGTGCCATTGCCGAAAACGACGAATCGGCACTCCTACCTCCTCTTTGAACAGATGCACCAGTCGGGTCGGCGACAGGTTGATGTATTCGGCCAATTCGTTCATCGAGTAACTGCGCGTCAAGTCTTCCTTCATTAACCGAATCACTTTCTGAATCCGCGCATCTAACGGCTGTGGACGATTCTCCGGGTTTGGCGGTGGAATCAACCGATCCAGCAAATCATGAATCGTAGCAGCATCCGGTTGTTGCTCCCACGCCTCGCCGAGGGCCTTGAGCACCTCCTGTTCATGCGTCAGTTCATACAGGCATTGCCATTCGCCATCCAGCATAGCGTTTTGAATCGCCGGATAATCGGGACTTTCTGGTTCGATGAACAGAATGGCCATGAGGGCGCCGCCGACCTGGATTTCGTGCAGACACCCAGGCGGAACCAGAACACTGCGGCATTCCCGCCAGCTATGGCTTTCGCTTTCCAACACCTGGAAAGGACGATCGATGCCCACGCACAGTGCCGCCGAACCGAGCCGGTGTTCGGAAATATCGGGCAAACGGCCCATGAAAAAGCCGCGATTTTGCCAAACATACAACTTATTCAACGCATTACCTTTCTTTAGGAGGATGTTTCGGAACATTGAAAAAGTGTAGTTCCCTCATCCGCTATTAGCCAGTTCCGACAAATCGTTGCCATTTCCGACAAGCCCTGCTCCGCTGAAGCCATTAGCCTTATCATCAGTAGCCATAAAAAGGGTGCGGGTGCTATGTACGACGACATCATTGTGGGTGCGGGCTCAGCCGGTTGCGTGTTGGCCAATCGCCTGTCTGCCGATCCGAACCGGCAGGTATGCCTGCTGGAAGCGGGTCCCGAGGATACCAGTCCGTGGATTCACCTGCCGGTGGGCATTTTCTTCACCATGCGCAGCCGAACCTTAAACTGGCGCTATCAGACCGAGCCGGAGACCGAATTATATAATCGCCGGTTATTCTGGCCGCGCGGCAAGACGCTAGGCGGCAGCAGCTCCATTAACGCCATGGTTTATACCCGTGGCCATCCCTGGGATTATGATCACTGGGCGGAACTGGGAAATCACGGCTGGGGTTACGCGGATCTGCTGCCGCTATTCAAGCGTAATCAGCATCAGGAACGCGGTCCGTCGGACTATCATGGCGTGGGCGGCCCGCTCAACGTCGCGGATTTGCGCCAGCACAGCGAAATCAGCCGGGTTTTCATCCGCGCCGCCGCCGAGGCGGGCTATCCGCTGAGTGACGATTTTAACGGCGCCGAGCAAGAAGGCGTCGGTTTTTACCAGGTCACCCAGAAAAACGGTCAACGGTGCAGCAGCGCCCGCGCCTACCTGCACCCGGTCCGCCAGCGCCCCAATTTGACGGTCATGACTCATGCGCTGGCCAGCCGGGTGCTGTTCGAGGGACGGCGGGCGGTGGGAGTAGCCTATTTGAACCGGGCTGGAAAAACGGTGGAATTGCGGACGCAGGGCGAGGTGATCCTGTCTGGCGGGGCGATCAATTCGCCGCAACTGCTCCTGCTGTCTGGCGTGGGACCGCGCCGGGAGCTGGAGCGGCATGGCATCCCCATCGTGCATGATCTGCCCGGCGTTGGTCAGAATTTGCAGGATCATCTCGACGTGGTCGTCGCCCATCGCGATCGCCGCCAGGCTTCCTATGGTTTTGCCCTGTCATTTCTGCCACGGTTATTCAAAAGCATCATTGAATACCAGATTTGTCGGCGCGGCTTCCTGACCAGCAATCTGGCTGAAGCGGGCGGCTTTGTTAAATCCAATCCAGCTCTGCCGATCCCCAACCTGCAATACCACCTGACTTCAACCATTCTCGACGATCATGGCCGGCATATCTGGTCCGGCTACGGCTACTCATTGCATGTTTGCGATCTACGGCCCAAAAGTCGTGGCGTCCTGACGCTCAGGAGCGCTGACCCGCGCGATCCGCCTTTGCTGCAGCCGCGTTATCTCAGTCATCCAGACGATCTGGAAACCTTGCTGGCCGGCGTGAAGACTTGCCGGAACATCCTGGCAACTCGCGCGTTCGACGGCTACCGAGGTGAGGAATTGTTCCCTGGTAAGGCCGTGCAAAGCGGTGACGAACTCCGCGAATTTATTCGCCGCCGGGCCGAAACTATTTATCACCCAGTGGGAACCTGCAAGATGGGTCATGATCGGCTGGCGGTGGTGGATGATCAACTGCGCGTCCATGGTCTAAGCGGTTTGCGGGTTGCGGACGCCTCCATCATGCCCACGCTGATTGGTGGCAACACTAATGCCCCGACCATGGTGATCGGCGAGAAGACTGCGGAACTGATTTTGCGATGAATGACTGGCGGTGGCACTGGGCTCAAACCACTGAA
>JAGRHM010000413.1 GCA_020445005.1 Candidatus Competibacteraceae bacterium
CAATTTCATTGGGATAGACATTAAAGCCGGACACCAAGATCATATCTTTCTTGCGATCCACGATGCGGACATAGCCCCGCTCGTCTACATAGCCGATATCGCCGGTGCGCAGGAAGCCATCCGAGGTCATTACCTTGGCGGTTTCCTCGGGCCGCTGCCAGTAACCGCGCATCACTTGCGGACCCCGCAGACAAATCTCGCCTGCCTGGTCTTGCCCAACGCCTAGTTCCCGGTCCTCTTCATCGCGGATAGATAACTCGGTTGAGGGAATCGGCAGGCCGATGCTGCTGTTGTAGACTGGCAGGGTTAGAGGATTAATGCAGGCCGCCGGGGAGGTCTCGGTCAGACCATAGGCTTCAATTAGCGTCGTGCCGGTCACTTTCTTCCAGTTTTCCGCCACAGCCCGCTGCACCGCCATACCACCGCCGAGGGCGATTTTAAAGGAACTGAAATCCAGTTGTTCAAAGCCCGGGGTGTGCAGCAAGCCATTGAACAGGGTGTTTACTCCGGTCATGATTGTAAATTTTATACGACTTAACTCCTTGACAAAGCCCGGCATATCGCGGGGATTGGTGATCAGGATGTTGTGAGCGCCGACTTTCATGAAAGTCAGGCAATTGGCAGTCAGTGAGAAGATGTGATACAGCGGCAGTGCGGTGATAATCGTCTCTTCTGCCGGTTTAGAAAATGGCTTTAACCAAGCGGAAGCTTGTTGCAGATTCGCCACCATATTGCCGTGGGTGAGCATAGCGCCCTTGGACACGCCGGTCGTGCCGCCGGTGTATTGCAGGAAGGCCAGATCGTCATGGGTCAACGGTACATCGGTCAAAGTCCGTTTTGCGCCTTCCGTCAGGGTCCGCTGAAAGGGAATCGCACCAGGAATGCGCCAGGGCGGAACCATTTTCTTGACCTGCTTGACCACGAAGTTAACTACAGGCCGCTTGGGGAAGGGAAACAGGTCGCCCAATTGTGTCGTTACTACGGTCTTGACGGGCGTTTTGTCCAATACTTCCTGCAGGGTATGTGCAAAGTTCTCGATGATGACGATGACGCTGGTCCCGGAGTCCTTGAGTTGATGCTCCAGTTCGCGGGCCGTGTAGAGCGGGTTGACGTTCACTACCGTCAGTCCCGCCCGCAACGCCCCAAAGAGCGCAACCGGATATTGCAGAACGTTGGGCATCATGATGGCGACCCGTTCGCCCTTGCCCAGTCCCAGGCTCTGTAGCCAGGCGCCAAAATCACGACTGAGCCGGTCAATATCCCGATAGCGCAGGGTCACGCCCATGTTGGAATAGGCCGGCAGATCAGCAAAGCGCTGACAACTCTTTTCGAGAATATCCTTGAGCGAAGCAAACTCATTGACATCGATGTCCGCAGGCACTCCCGGCGGATATTCTTTCAGCCAGATTTTTTCCATTTTTCTTCTCCTCAATGCTGTCATATTTTTTTGATCGAGGCGATGCCACTCTGGACAACTATCGGCATTCAACCACAATTGACGGTAATTTCATTGAATAGACCCGCCATCCGATGCCTTCTCCTGAACCCGCGCCCGCTCCAATGAAAACCCGTGATCGCATTTTGCAAACCGGCTTGCAACTCTTTAATGAGTATGGCGAACCGCGCATCACGACGAATCACATCGCTGATGAATTGGACATCAGCCCCGGCAACCTGTACTACCACTTCCGTAACAAGGACGAGATCATCTGGTTGCTGTTCGAACAATTCGAGCGACGGATAGGCGCAGCCCTGCAAGTTCCTGAACGGCGCGTGCCCAATATGGAAGATATGTGGCTTTACCTGCATCTGGTGTTCGAGAATATCTGGGAATATCGGTTTTTCTACCGCGACCTCGATAATCTCCTCAGCCGTAATAAAAAACTGCGCACCCACTTCCGCCGCATCCTGGAGCGCAAGGTCAACACTTCCGCCGCAATCTGCAAGGGTTTGGTCGAAGCCGGCGTCATGGAGGCTTCCAGCGAGGACATCGCCGCTTTGTCCCGCAATATTGCCGTGATCGCCACCTACTGGCTTAATTTTCAGCGTATCGGCGCCCCGGCTGCGGGCCAGGCGGACGAAAGCGACCATCTGGCGCTGGGCGTTTATCAGGTTCTGTCGCTGGTAGCGCCTTTTCTACACGGCGAAGCCCGCGAGTTGCTAAGACAGATCAGCCAGGAGTACCTGAGCTGATCTTGCCTTTCTCCATCACTTCTTCCAGTTGGTCCAGCGTTGCATGCAGATGAGTGACCACCGGGCCGCGATATTCCGCGGGCGCCGCCAGACCCCGCTGATTACGCAGACTACTGTAGTAGCGTCGATCGGGGTCTTCCAGCACGTCCATCCGCATCCGGACACCATGTCGCGCCAGTATCGGCGCCAGCTCCTCCCGACGATTGAGTAAATCCTGACGGGTGCTCTGATAGGCGTGTTCGCAGATCCAGCGCCGGCCCGAGAAACTGAAGACATTGGTAAAGAACATCTTGGGATCATCACGATTCGGCTCGAACAGGATGACATCGGAATGCTCGTATTCGTTGTCGTACTGGCGCATCCCGACTTTCAGGCGCGAATGAATCAGCGCCCGGAAGGTCTGGGACAATACCGCAGGCAACCCGCCCTCCACGAGCCGTCCGACCTGGGTCGGGCGGCCAGCGGTAACGGCCAGTCGGGCATCAAACGGCACCAGAGGATTAATACACAACAGTAAATCCAGCTCTTCCTGCAGCGCCACTGAGGCATGCATGGTCTTGAGCAATGCGCCGTCGACGAAATAGCGCCCGTCAATTTCCACCGGCGGATACAATCCTGGCAACGCGCTACTCGCCTGCACTGCCCGGGAAATCGGTACATGGTCGTAGCCCGGCGTACCGAATTTCACCGCCTCGCCGGTGTCCAGATCCACCGCCACGACATAGAGTTTGTTCGATAATGCACGGAAATCGTTGGCGCAGCCTGGCGTATCCCACAACCGGGTCAGGTAATGGTGAATCGGTTCGTTATCAAAGAACCCTGATGGCAGCGCCCGCCCCAACCGGGTCAGCGATTGCAGAAAACTCAAATCCAGGGGATTTTTAAAATACCGCCAACACGACTCCCATACCAATCCGGGTATGGACGCCAAGCGTCGCCAATACTCGCCAAAGGCCGGTGTCAGAAAGATGCGGGGGTCAAGCGGATGTTCATCAGATTCGTTGCTAATAAAAATATGGCACATCTGGCCCGTTTTCAGGTGGTTGGCCAATAATGCGGCGGTCACTGCGCCAGCGCTGACCCCGACGTAAACGTCCAGATTATTAAAATCGATGCCTTCCAGCGCCTCATCCAGCGCGCGTAATGCGCCAATTTCATAGACCAACCCCACAGGGCCGCCGCCGGCGATGGCTAGCCCGATGCGTGGGCCGCTAGCCTGGCGCTGCTTGCTTTCCGGCTGAGTGATCAGCATAGAGCCTCCGTCAAGCGCATTTTTACTATTGATTGAGCGTATCCGCCAATTCCGCCAGTTCCGCCTCGAACCCGGCGACCAGCTCCGCAGGCTCAGCGACAACGCCACTGTCGGTAGTTACGCCGACCGTGATCGATCCCGCGTAACTCAACACGCAAAAGCCGATGCCAATGCCGGTCACCTGCGGCACCCAGCCCAATCCCCGTTCGATCAGCGCTCCAGCCAGATACAGTTTTTCCTCCGGCCCCGGCACGTTGGTTAGCACGGCGGTCGCTTTGGTCCCGTACAGCCGCATGATTCCCTGTTCCAGCCAGCGGGGGAACCAGCCCACCAGTTTGATCAACAACCGGTTGGCGACGGCTTCCGGCGAGGCTTTGACGCGCTCCATGCGCGTCCGCACCGCTTTCAGGCGCGCGACCGGATCGATGATATCCAGCGGCAGGCTCAGAAAAATCACGGCGAATTGATTACCCAGGCGAATCTCTTCCTGATACGGTCGTAAATTGAAAGGCACCGCCAGGCGTATTTTCAAGCCGGACCGCATTTCGCCGCGCGTTCGCAAATAACGTCCCAGCGCGCCGACTGTAGCGGTCAACATCACATCGTTTACTCGTCCGCCCCAGCGCTGGCGAATGCCAGTGATCTTGTTGAGCAGGATCGGCGCTGACCAGGCTATGCGTTTTTGTCCGTTCAATCGCCCGCGCAAGAGGGTGCGGGTATCGGGCGGCAGCAGCGGTTGGCGCAACAAGGCCGCCAGGAAGGCCATGCTCCACCGCCACCGTTCCCGCCAGCCCGGCAGCGGACGCGAGGTCTTGGCGGTTTTCGCTGCCAGTCGGGCCTGCATCTGCTGTTCCTCCCCCGTCGGCCTTTGCGTCGCCGTCGTCCTATCCCAATGCGGAGTTCGATCGGCCAAGGTCAGAAAGACCCGCAACAGGGCGATACCATCGGCAATGCAATGATGGACCCGGAACACCACCGCGCTGCCTGCGCCGGCGTTGTCCACAACAACGCAGCGCCACAGGGGACGCTGGAAATCCAGCGGCTGGCTGGCCAGTTCGCCGACCAGGGTCTCCAGCGTCCGTGAATCGCTCGTCTCCGGCAACCACCGCCATTCCAGATGGTTATTGAGATCAAATGTGGCGTCCTCGACCCAGGCATGGCGGACGCCCTGCTGCACCAGGCACTGCCGAAACCGGGCGAAGGGCAGCAGCCGGTCGCGCAGGATTGCTTCAAACCGATCCGGGTCCAGCGGAGTGGCTAACAACAGCATGACCGTGACGACCATCAGCTGGGTTGGAGCATCCATCCGCGCCCAGGTTAAGTCGCTCCATGTGGTCCATTCCCAGACGGGATTGTGGTCAACCTGATTATGGGTCATGGGAGGTTGACTCGGCGCTGCGATCCCGCCCATCCCGCGCCTTGAGGGACAGTTCGACCTGGCGCGCGTCCAGTTCCTGATCCCAGGGACTCATCAGGGTCACGAACAACAGTTTCTCGAATTCCCCGGCGAAACGGCTGATCACGGCGCCGGGATCGTCGATTAGTTTGCGGTCGGCGACTAAGCCGAAATGTATGCGGTTATGGTAACTGAGGATGCTGACGCCCATGCCGATCTGACCGGATTGCGGTACCCAAAACATCATCTCGGCCAACCGCGCCCCGCCCAGATAAATCGCCTCGCGCGGGCCGGGCACATTGGTCATCAC
>JAGRHM010000414.1:0-2460 GCA_020445005.1 Candidatus Competibacteraceae bacterium
CCGAACGCGGCATCGTACTCACCGGCGGCGGGGCATTGATGCGCGATATTGACCGGTTGATCATCGAAGAAACCGGTCTGAATGTGGTCATCGCCGAGGACCCGCTGACTTGCGTAGCCCGGGGCGGCGGCCGGGTGCTGGAATTGATTGCCAAAGACGAACGCGCGGTTGATGCTTTTGCTATTGAATAGCGATTGGCTACTCTCAAACCCAGCCGGCGGTTTCGCTACTTGTTCGCGGTTAACCCAACAGCGGTCCTGCGACTCGGTCTGTGGGGCGCGCTATCCATCGCGCTGATGACGGTCGATCACCGTTATCAGGCGCTGGATGATGCGCGCGACGTTCTGTCGACCCTCGTCTATCCCCTGCATTACCTCGTGCGTCTGCCGACCGATGCCGGCAACTGGTTGAGCGAAAATCTGGCCAGTCGTGACGTTCTGCTCGAAGAAAACGCCCGTCTGCGCGAAAAACAGGTGTTTCTTAATGTTCAGTTACAGAAACTAACGGTTCTGGAGGCGGAAAACCGCCGGTTGCGCTCCCTGCTCGAATCCGCGGTTAATACCCCTGAACGGGTGCTCATCGCCGAGTTGCTGGCGGTGGATTTTGATCCTTACCGGCATCATATTTTACTGAATCGTGGTCGTCGGCATGGTATTTATGTCGGACAGCCGGTGCTCGATCAGCATGGCGTCATCGGTCAAATTATCCAGGTTAATCCCTTGACTGCTACAGCAATTCTGATCACTGATCCCAATCATGCCCTGCCGATTCAAATCGATCGCACCGGGGTCCGCACCCTGGCTCTGGGCACGGGCAAGTTCCAGGAACTGGAGCTGCCGCATATTCCCAACAACGAAGATGTTAAAGTCGGCGACCTTCTGGTCACTTCCGGCATGGGTGGCCGCTTTCCACGCGGCTATCCGGTGGGGGTCGTCACAACAGTGGAATTTGATCCCGGCAGTCCATTTGCCCATATCATCGCCCGACCGGTTGCGCAACTGGATCGCATCCGCGAGGTCATGTTGCTGGAAGGTGAGCCGCCAACCCTGAAACCCGAGCCTGGATCCGCGGTCGCCGCGGTTCAGGGGCCATGACTACTGCGCGCCCAACCGGTCGTTGGGTGATCGCGATCAGTTTTTTGCTGGCGTTTTTGCTGGCGGGAATTCCGTTGCCGAGCGAGTTGCAACGGTTTCGCCCGGATTGGGTCGCCATGGTGCTAATTTACTGGTGTATGGCGTTGCCCCATCGGATTGGCATCGGCGTAGGGTGGGCCGTGGGGTTGCTGCTGGATATTGGACGAGGCGCGTTACTGGGCCAGCATGCGCTGGCGCTGGCGGTCATTGCTTATCTGACCCTGCAAACCTACCGGCGCATTCGGGTCGCGCCGCTCTGGCAACAGGCATTCAGCGTGCTGGCGCTGTTGTTGATTGAGCAGATACTCATTTTCTGGATCAGCGGCGTCATCGGCTATCCGCCGCGCGATTGGTGGTATCTGGCACCTGCGGTCGGCGGAATGGCGCTGTGGCCCTTGCTGTTTGTGATCCTGCGCGATGCGCGTCGGTATTTTCAGGTCAGTTGAAATCACATCGCTATGAGCCTTGAAGACTGGTTAAACCGGCCGCCCGGCGAGGATTTGCTGGCCCGAGAGAAGGACAACACGGCTGAAAGCGAACTATTCTTCCGCCGCGCGCTGGTGATGCTGGGGATTGTCCTGGTCGCCTTCCTGGCGGTCGCCAGCCGGTTGGTCTATTTACAAATTCTCCATCATGAACGATTCAGCACCCTGTCGGAAAACAATCGGGTGCGGCTGCAACCCCTGCCGCCGACGCGCGGCTTCATTTTCGACCGTAATGGCGTTCTGCTAGCGGATAATCTGGCCTCCTATCACCTAGAGATTACCCGTGAGCAAGTCCAGAATCTGGACAATACGCTCGCGGAATTGCGTCAACGCATCGAGCTGACCGATGCGGATATTGAGCGTTTCCACAAACTGAGCCGGCGCAGTCCACCTTATGCCGGGGTGCCGTTGCGTTTTCGTTTAACCGACGAGGAAATCGCCCGGCTGGCGATCGATTTGTACCGACTGCCCGGCGTCGAGATCAAAGCCGACCTTACCCGGCGCTATCCGCTGGAGTCGCGGGGCGCCCATATCCTTGGTTACGTCGGACGCATCAATGAGGACGAACTGAATCGGATCGATCCCGGTCAGTACAGCGGCAGTACGCATATCGGCAAGGTCGGCGTCGAGAGCTTCTATGAAGATATTTTGCGCGGGCGCACCGGTTGGCAACAGGTCGAGACCAATGCCGAGGGTCGGCCCCTGCGCATTCTCAGCCGCACCCCGCCGGTTCCCGGTCAGCATCTTTACCTCACAGTCGATATGCGGTTGCAAGCGGTTGCCGAGAAGGTGTTGGGAGACCACAATGGCGCTATTGTCGCCCTTGACCCGCGCAATGGCGA
>JAGRHM010000414.1:2577-3541 GCA_020445005.1 Candidatus Competibacteraceae bacterium
ATCGCGCCCTGCGCGGGGTCTACCCCCCCGGTTCGACCATCAAACCTCTGATGGCGCTGGCCGGGCTGGAATATGGCGTGGTTAATCGCCATAGCGGAGTGTACTGCCCGGGTTTTTATCGGCTACCTGGCTCCAGTCATCGTTTCCGCGACTGGAAGCGCGGGGGGCACGGCAGCGTGGACATGGATCGGGCCATTGCGCAGTCCTGCGATGTGTATTTTTATAATCTGGCGTTCAATCTGAGCATTGACCGCATTCACGAATTCCTGGATCAATTCAGTTTCGGCCGCCAGACCGGCATCGACTTGTCCGGTGAAAAGGGCGGGCTGTTGCCCTCCCAGGACTGGAAGCGCCGGATGCATAAACATGGTTGGGTTGCCGGCGACACGCTGAGCGTGGGCATTGGCCAGGGTTATTTCCTGACGACGCCACTGCAACTGGCGCATGCAACCGCTATCATTGCGCAGAAGGGTGCTGTTTTTAAGCCGCGCATTCTCCTGGCTACCGAGGATCCCGGCACCCGAATTAAAACTCCGGAGGAACCGCGTTCATTACCGCCGGTTGCGGTTAAAAATCCCCGGTTCTGGGACACGATCATCGCCGGAATGATCCACGTTGTCGAAGGCGGCGGCACTGCTTACCGGATTGGCATTGGCGCTAAATATCGCATTGCCGGTAAGACGGGCACCGCACAGGTTTTTACTCTGGGGCAGAGCGAGCGATACAATGCCCGAAATTTGCCCAAACATTTACTCGACCATGCGCTCTTTATTGCTTTTGCGCCGGCGGATGATCCACGCATCGCTGTCGCCGTGATCGCCGAACATGGCGGCGGCGGCAGTAAAACCGCGGCTCCGATCGCGCGTAAGGTGATGGATGCTTGGTTGCTGAATAAATACGACGGTATTTCGATAGCGCCTGAACCCGCACCTGATCCGGATGAGGACGCGCATGGAACGGAATA
>JAGRHM010000415.1:0-383 GCA_020445005.1 Candidatus Competibacteraceae bacterium
GCGCTGATCTTGTTCCACAACCGGTTCGGTTCGACCGCCAGTCCCGAGGAATAGACGCCGGATTGTGTAATCGACTGCGCGACCAGAGACATACCTGTGACCTGGACCCGGTCGACAATCGTCAAATGACCGGCCACGCCCACGCCTCCTCCCAACATGCAATGCCGACCAATCTGGGCGCTGCCGGCGATGCCAACGCAACCGGCCAAGGCGCTGTGGCTGCCAATCCGCACGTTATGAGCGACCTGAATTTGGTTGTCCAGTTTGACGCCGTCCTCGATGACGGTGTCTTCCAGGGCGCCCCGGTCAATGGTGGTGTTCGCGCCGATCTCGACATCATCGCCGATCTGGACACTACCCAGTTGCGGCACCTTGCGCCAGCG
>JAGRHM010000415.1:459-3939 GCA_020445005.1 Candidatus Competibacteraceae bacterium
GCACCCGATGACAGACCGTTACCCGCGCCACCAGGCGACTTGCCGCGCCGATAATCGCCTGCTCGCCGATCACACAGTGAGGTCCCACGCTGACACTGGCCTCGATGATGGCGCCCGCTTCCACCACGCAATGCGGACCGATCCAGGCGTCCGGGGCGATGCGCGCCGTGGGATGAACCCAGGCCGTGGGATGAATGCCTCCGTGCGATTCGGAAACTGGTTCAAATAATACCGCGGCCCGCGCGTAAGCAATATGCGGATTATCGGCGACCAGCGCCGGCGCCGAACAGGCGGCGAGATCGCCTGGCGACAAAATAACCGCAGCTGCACGGGTCATCGGCAGAAAATGCCGGTAGCGAGGATGAATTAAAAAACTGAGTTGCCCGGCTCCTGCATTATTCAATGCAGCTACGCCAGTGATCACTGTCGCCGGATCGCCGCCTTGCAAATACGCGCCGGATGCGGCGGCGATCTCGCCGAGCGTGGTCATCGGGAAAGTTACCTTGAGGTCAAACGCTTGAGAACCTTGTCGGTGACATCCACCTGCGGACTGGCGTACAGCGTCGCGCCGTCATTGATCACCAGATCAAAGCCTTCTTCCTTGGCGAGACTGTTGATCACATCCAACACCTGCTTCTGGAACTTGCCCAGCTCCTCATTACGACGAAGATTAAAATCCTCGCGGAGTTCCGCATTAGTCCGGTTCAGTTCCCGCGCCTGGCTGCGAATATCGCTTTCCAGATTGCGGCGCTGGCTTTCGCTCATTACCGCCCCGTCCTTGGCCAGCTTTTCCTCCAGTCGACGCAACGACTTTTGCGCTTCGACCAGACCTTTTTGCCGTGGGGCAAATTCCTGCTCCAATCGCTTGCTGGCCGCTTCTGCTTGCGGCGCGCTATTCAGGATCTTGGCGACACTGACAAAACCGATCTTCAGATCAGCCGCTTGCGCCAACGAGAGCGGCAATGCTAATGCCGCTGCGATTAAAAAACGCTGCTTGAGCTTCACTCGATACCTGCCTTCAAGAAAGTGAACGAAGATGCAATGAGATAGATGGTAAAGTCTAGCAAAAACCGCCACGATCCGGTTGCCCTTCCTCCATTATCAATTGAACGGAACGCCAAACGAGAACTGGAACGCTTCGGTTTCATCCCCGGATTTATCGTTGAGCGGCGCGGCCACGCTTAACACAATCGGCCCCAGCGGCGATATCCACAGGCCGGCAATGCCCGTGGAGTAACGTAACTCGCCGGCATCGAAATCGCTGGTGGTGGCGAAGACATTGCCGGCGTCGAAGAACGCGGCAACCCGCACGTTTTCCGATTTCTCCATAAACGGCACGGGCAGAATGAACTGGGTGCTGGCGATGGTCTTGAATGCGCCGCCGCTGGGTTCATTATTGCTATAACGGGGTCCCAGGGTGTTCGTCTTATAACCGCGCACCGAGCGCAGACCGCCCGCATAGAAATTCTCGAAGAACGGCAGTCCGTCCGTATTGCCGTAACCATCGCCATAGCCAATTTCGCCGCTAACCGTCCAGGTCATCCAGCGCGTCAACGGGTAGTAAAAAATTCCGCGATAGTTCAGCTTGTAGTACTCTGCATCACTACCTGGAACAGCAAATTCCGCAGTAATCTGATTGAGGGCGCCGCTGGTCGGGAAAATGGTGCGATTGCGGCTGTCGCGCGCCCAACTGCCGTCCAGTTTGAAAGCATCAAAGGTATCGCCGTTCTGGTTGATGTAATCCATGATTTCAACTGGAGTACTCGCCGTAGTGTCGATCCGAATGTGATCATAACCGGGGAGGATGAGCAAGGTGTCAAATTCATTCAGGGGAAAGCCGAAACTGACCTGGCCGCCATAATTATTCAAGACATAATCAGCCGTATTGACCTGCGCCGCATCGATGTTCTGATAGTAAATCCGGAACCCGCGACTGACGCCATCAATCGTGTAGTAGGGATTGTTGTAAGCCAGGCTGTAATTAGCGCCGATATCGCTGTTATTCAGCACCAGGCTCATCTGATTGCCCGTGCCAAGAAAGTTGTTCTGGGTCACGCTTGCATTCAGCAACAGACCCGATTCCTGACCATAGCCGATGCCAAACAGCAAACTGCCCGAGGGGCGTTCGACCAGCGTATAGTTCACATCGACCTGATCGTTGGTTCCAGGGACCGCCGAGGTTTCAACATTAACGCTCTCCAGGTAGTCCAGTCGTTGGAGGCGAGTTTTGGAACGGTCGAGATCCTTGGTGGAATACCAGGCGCCTTCTGCTTGCCGCATTTCCCGGCGCAATACCTCATCCTGCGTCTTGGCGTTGCCCTGGAAGTTGACGCGGCGCACATAAACCCGTCGACCGGGATCCACCAGGAAGGTCAAACTGACCGTCCGATCTTCGTCGTTGATCTGGGGTACAGTATTGACGTTGGCGAAAGCATAACCCTCATTTCCCAGGCGTTCGCCGACTTTTTTCGTGATCTCGGCAATCTTGGCGCGTGAGAAGGTTTCTCCGGATTCAATCTCAATCAGCTTGCGCAACTCGGCTTCGGGTACGACTCCGAAATTACCGGTCAATTGAACACCCTGGACCGTGTAGGGTTCGCCCTCGGTAATGTTAATCGTGATATAAACGTCTTTCTTGTCCGGAGTGATCGAGACTTGGGTCGAGTCGACATTGAATTTGAGATAGCCGCGATCCAGGTAGAAAGAACGCAGCGTCTCGATATCCGCCGCCAGCTTCTGTTTGGCGTATTGATCGTCCTTGGTGAAGAAGGAAAGCCAGCCCGTGGTGGACGACTGCATAAGACCGAGCAGTTCCTTTTCGGTAAACGCCTTATTGCCAACGATATTAATCTGGCTGATGCTGGCTGCCGCACCTTCGGAAATCATCAGCTTGATGGCCACCCGGTTACGCTCCAGTTGCCGCACCTGACTATCGATCTTCACGGCGTAGCGACCCCGGCTGTAGTACTGCTGCAGCAGCTCCTGCTCGACCTTGTCGAGCAGGGATCGATCAAACACCCGACCCTCGGCCAAACCAACCGAAGTCAGGGCTTTTTTCAAATCATCCGTGCTGATGTCCTTGTTGCCTTCAACCTCAACTTCGGCAATGGCCGGACGCTCCGTCACGGTGACAATTAGGACATTGCCGCTTCTTTCCAACTGGACATCGGTAAAAAAGCCGGTCTTGAACAGGGCGCGGATAATGTCTGGATAATCCTGCTCGGAAATTTTGGCGCCGGTCTGCACCGGCAAGTAGTTGAACACCGTCCCTGCCGAAATGCGTTGCAGACCTTCCACCTGGATATCTCGGACGACAAATTCGCTCGCCTGAGTCGCTGATGCCGCGATCCACAGGCCAAGAGCCAAAACTGAGTGATGATAGGATTTCATAAGCGAGTCGTGATCCCCGGCCTGATTCAGCGGCCTCTATCCAAGAAGACGATTAAAATCATTAAACAACGCGAGTCCCATCAACATCAG
>JAGRHM010000415.1:4030-4262 GCA_020445005.1 Candidatus Competibacteraceae bacterium
ACAGATGCCCGCCATCCAGCACGGGTACAGGCAGCAAATTCAAAACCCCCAGGCTGATGCTGACTAGGGCCAGCAGGGACAGGAAGGCGATCAACCCGGCGCTGGCAGCCTGGCCGGCGAATTGGGCTATGGTCAGCGGACCGCTGAGATTATCCAGCGAGGCTTTGCCAATCAGCATCCGACCTAACATGCGCAAGGTCAGTAGCGACATATCCCAGGTTTTAGCGATGGC
>JAGRHM010000416.1 GCA_020445005.1 Candidatus Competibacteraceae bacterium
AGTTCACTACGGTCGGCTTCCATTTAACAAACATGGGATCCTTGAGTAACAGGGTCGCGCCGCCCAACGCCAGCACCAGGCCGGCGGTAATCAGCAGTAACTTTTCAACCCGATGCTGCCGCCACCAGATCCAGCCGGTTTGCGCAAGGGTTACGACGATCAGCACCCCGGTAGCGACATAAATATCGGCCATTTTGTAGGCGATGAAGAACAACAGGATAGGCAGAAAGTCGAAGAGCAATTTCATACGGGTTGCCGATTGCCGTTGCGTGCCAGAAGGGAAACAGGACAAAAGAAAAGCGGCCTTGCGGTTATAGCCTTGACTGGACAGCCCCAGACAGGCAGATTGCTGGGTCGCTTTGCATACTGTCATGAGAATATAAGGCCATGAGCCATTTTTTACAAATTCATCCTGTTAATCCGCAACCGCGCTTGATTGCGCAGGCGGTCGCCCGGTTGCGCGAAGGCGAAGTGATCGTCTATCCGACCGATTCCAGCTACGCGCTCGGTTGCCAACTCGGCGACAAAGCGGCGGCAGAGCGAATTCGCGCCATTCGCCAGACGGACCGTCATCACAATTTCACCCTGGTCTGCCGCGATCTGTCGGAAATCGCCACTTACGCTAAAGTAGATAATCGTCGTTACCGGTTGCTCAAAGCAGCCACACCCGGACCGTTTACCTTCATCCTGCAGGCGACTCATGAAGTGCCGCGTCGCTTGCAACATCCCCGCCGCAAAACCATCGGCATTCGCATTCCCGATCATGTTATCGTGCGCGCCCTGCTAGCGGAACTGGGGGAGCCGATCATGAGCTGCACATTGCTCCTGCCCGGCGATGACTGGCCGTTGTCCGACCCGGAAGAAATCGAGGAACGTCTGGCTAATGAAGTGAATCTGATTATCGACGGCGGCGCTGGCCAGCATGAACCCACGACAGTTCTCGACTTGACCGACGATGCGCCACAGTTGATCCGCCAAGGGCTGGGCGACGCCAGTCCATTTCTCTAGTTATAATCGTATGATGCAAGAACTGAATACCATTCAACTCCTGATCGTGCTCGCGCCGCCGCTGCTGCTGGCCATAACCCTGCATGAAGTCGCTCACGGGAGGATGGCCCTGCATTTTGGCGACGCCACCGCCAAGGCTCAAGGCCGGCTCAGCCTCAATCCGTTGCGGCATATCGATCCCATCGGCACCGTGCTGGTGCCGGCCCTGCTGGCGATTTTCGGCGGCTTTATTTTCGGCTGGGCCAAGCCGGTGCCAGTCAACTATCATCGCCTGCGCCAGCCCAAGCGCGATATGGCGCTGGTGGCGCTGGCTGGACCCGGCGCCAATCTGGTCATGGCGATCGGTTGGGCGTTGGTGATGACCATCGGTTATCATCTGCAAGCTGGATTGCCGTGGCTGGGTGAACCCTTGTTGATGATGGGCGTCGCCGGTACCGACGTGAATATCATGCTGGGCGTCCTCAATCTGGTGCCGATCCCGCCGCTGGATGGTTCACGGGTGCTGGCAGGGATGTTGCCGGATCGCGCCGGCGAAGCCATGGCGCGGATGGAGCCTTATGGACTGATCATCCTGGTAGGGTTGATGGCGCTGGGCCTGTTTAACGCCCTGATGCCGATTATCATCAGCATTCGTCACTTTATTCTGGCCTTGTTTTTCTTCTGATTGCCTTTGAGTCTCATCGTTATCCCATGGAAATTACCCTGACTGGCATTACCACCACTGGAACCCCGCATCTGGGCAACTATGTCGGCGCGA
>JAGRHM010000009.1 GCA_020445005.1 Candidatus Competibacteraceae bacterium
CGCGGCTACCCGATTGAACAACTGGCCAAACAATGCAATTTCCTGGAAGTTTGTTACCTGCTGTTGTATGGAGAACTGCCCAACCCGGAAAAGAAGCAAATCTTCGAAACCAGCATTGCGCGTCATAACCGGATTCGCGAGAACCTGCGCCGGTTCTTCCACGGCTTCAACCATGACGCTCACCCCATGGCGATGATGACGGCTGTGGTGAGTTCGTTATCCGCCTTCTTTCACGACCGGCTTAATATCCACGATTACGAACATCGCATGGTCACCGCCCGGCGACTGATTGCTAAAATGCCGACCATTGCCGCCGCCTGCTATAAACACAGCATCGGTGATCCGACGATTTATCCCCGCGATGATCTGAGCTATACCGGCAATCTGCTGTACATGATGTTCAGCCTCCCCGGCAAAAGGTATGAGGTGAATCCGCTCGCCGAGCGGGCGTTGGACGTACTGTTCACGCTGCACGCCGATCACGAACAGAATGCTTCCACCTCCACTGTGCGGTTGGCCGGCTCCTCGGGTACTAATCCTTATGCGGCGGTCGCTGCTGGAATTGCCTGTCTGTGGGGACCGGCGCATGGCGGCGCCAATGAGGCTGTTCTCCGCATGCTGGATCAGATTGGCGATGTCAAGAACGTCGACAATTTCATGGCCAAGGTGAAAGACAAGAGTTCCGGCGTTCGTCTGATGGGCTTTGGCCACCGGGTCTATAAAAACTTCGACCCGCGCGCCACGATTATTAAGGAGATCTGCCATCAAGTGTTGGATACTTTCGGTCACGATCCACGCCTGGAGCTGGCGATGCGTCTGGAGGAGATCGCTCTCAGCGACGATTATTTCATTGAGCGCAAGCTGTATCCGAACGTCGATTTCTATTCCGGCATCATCTACAGCGCATTGAAGATTCCAGTCGAGATGTTCACGGTGATGTTCGCCATTGCCCGCGCCGCCGGCTGGATCAGCCACTGGATCGAGATGATCAGCGAATCCGACATGAAGATTGGCCGGCCTCGCCAGCTCTATGTTGGCCCTGTCCGCCGCGACGTGGTGGTGCTGGAAAATCGCCCGTAACTTTTTTACGGCACGACAGATCAATGCTCCGCTTTTCCTGATCGGCTGTTCACGAGAGCAGGGCCAAAATCTGTATAAAAGCCCTCCTCTCCTTATAGGAGAGGAGTTGAAATGAGCGCAGCTTTTATCGCTGTTAACCACCCTGCTTTTTAATCGTTTTACGCGGCTTGGCAGCGACAGTCTTTTCAGCGCGAGCCACCTTGGCTTTAGCCAGCGGTTGCTTGCTATTCGCCTTAACCATCGCCGTAGATGCGAGTTTACCGATTCTGGCGGTCTTGCTGCCTGATTTGTCAGCCGAGGTTTTTTTAACTGCTATCGAGGCTGGTTTGCTGGAGGCGTTAGCCTTCGCCTTCGCGGTCTTGCTGGTCTGCCGGGAAGCCAATTTGATGGATGCGATGCGCACTCCCTTCCCCTTGCTGGCCGTCAAGGCCCGGGTTACTGCCGCGTGCGCCACAACCGGGGCCGCTGGAGCGCGCCTGACCATCACTGGTGTAGGTTCTGGCTCCACTGGCGGGGGCGGCGCCAAACCATATCGGGCAAAACCGTAATCCAGCAAAGTACGCGCATCCTGCCAAAGCGTGCCACTGTTGGGGCTATTCAGAATGGCGACAATTAAACGGACACCGCCACGATCAACCTCACCGACAAAGCAGCGCCGGGCTTTAAAAGTAAAACCGGTTTTACCGCCGCGCGCACCCTCGTAAGTCGCCAGTAAGCGATTGGTATTACGCACCGGCACCATACGCCAATCACTGTACAAGCCACGTCCGGACTCGATCCTCAAGGCCGCGCTGCGGGTGCGCACGATGTCAGCAAA
>JAGRHM010000417.1 GCA_020445005.1 Candidatus Competibacteraceae bacterium
TGGCCTGGCGCGGCCAATTGGAGCATTCGCCGCGCTTTTTGCAGGTCGCACAATGGATGGGACCCAGTGGCTTTATCGCCGTGCTGGCCGGCTGGGTCGTTACCGAGGTGGGCCGACAGCCGTGGACCGTCTATGGATTGCTGCGCACCGCCGACAGCGTGAGTCCGACGCTCACTGGCCTGGATGTGTTTCTGTCGCTGTTGTTTTATCAGGCCGTCTACTTCACGGTGTATGCAGCGGCCGGATACTATCTGCTACGGCTGATCCGGCAGGGTCCCGACGCCGAGCTGGCGCCCGACGCCAGCGCACGACCCATGCGGCCCCTGTCGGCATCCTCTATCTCCTTGGAAAGCGAGAATTGTCATGGCCATTGACCTCGTGCCGATCTGGATCGCGATCATGGCGCTCGCGATCTTCATGTATGTCTTGCTCGATGGTTTCGATCTTGGGGTGGGCATTCTCTACCCCCTAGCCCCTTCAGAGCGGGACCGGACGCTGATGATGGCGTCGGTAGCGCCGATTTGGGACGGCAATGAAACCTGGCTGATCATCGGTGGGGCAGGGTTGCTGGCGGCCTTCCCGCGCGCATTCTCGATCCTGATGCCTGCGCTGTATTTTCCCATCCTGTTCATGTTACTGGGTTTAATTTGCCGAGGCGTCGCCTTTGAGTTCCGCCACAAAGCCACCCGCTGGCGCACAGCTTGGTCCGCGATGTTTTGCGGTGGCTCGTTCGTGGCGGCATTCGCGCAGGGCATTATTCTCGGTAACTATATCAATGGCTTTCGAGTCGTGAACGGCCAGTTCGCCGGTACGAGTTGGGATTGGATTCATCCCTTCGCTCTGTTTACGGGGTTTGGGGTAGTCACTGGCTACGCGCTACTGGGCGCGACCTGGTTGGTGTTGAAAACCGAAGGCGAGTTGCAAGCCTGGGCGCGCCGACAGGCAGGGCGGGCGCTGGCCATGACCGGACTTTTCATCATTGTCGTCAGTGTGTATTCCCCGTTCGCGCATCCCCGTATTTATGCGCGCTGGTTCACTGCGGAACACTGGCTCTGGCTCGCCCCCTTGCTATTGGCGATGGTGGCCCTGTTCTGGGCCGCGTCCGTAGCTCTGCGCCGTGGGCGCTCGCAAGCCGGGCCTTTCGTAGCGGCAATGGGCATTTTCGCACTGTGTTACGCCGAACTGACGGTGAGCTTATTTCCGTATGTGGTTCCGCACGAGATCACCCTGCGCCAAGCTGCCGCGAGCCCGTACAGTCAAGCGTTCCTCCTCATCGGCACCCTGCTGTTATTGCCGGTGATCCTGGGCTACACGGCGTGGTCGTATTGGGTCTTTCGCGGCAAGGTGTCCTCCGCTGACGGTTATGGTTAAACCGCGTGAGAGGGTCTGATCTACAAATGTTGAGGATCAGCCCCTCTGTCAACCAGCCCGTTATAGCCCCGCCAGCCGTCTGAATCGATGGCGCTTTCCGCATCCACCTTTCCCCGCGGATGAGCGCCGTCATGATCGCGACGAGACCAGCGGCGTTGTGCGCTCTCCGGTGAGTTCGCCGTTTTGGTAGTCGACGAGGGCTTGCTCGATCTCCTCGCGCGTGTTCATCACGAAGGGGCCGTATTGCACCACCGGTTCGCGCAGCGGTCGCGCGGCCAGCAGAATGAAGCGCGCGCCCAGCTCGCCAGCCGCGACGTCAATGCGCTCGCCGGTCGACAACAGGCCGGCCTCGTGCGCCGCGAGCTGCTGCTGGCCACCCGCCGCGCCGATCTCCAACTCG
>JAGRHM010000418.1 GCA_020445005.1 Candidatus Competibacteraceae bacterium
TCAATTTATGCTGTCGCCTGACAGAGCCCGCGCACCCGGGCCTCGAACCGAGCGCGCTCCACGAATGCTTCAAAGCCCGCCACGCCGCGCGCCGCCAGGAACCGTTGAAAGGCCAGCAACAGGCGACGCAGCGGTGGATGGACGGTCTGACGCGGCGCGTCCACCCCGGACAACCAGCGTGACCCGGCGGAACGGGGTTGACCCATCAGCAAGGCAAACGTCCCCTCGGGATCGGCGGGGATCACTGTGCTCTGTTCCAGGGCGCTCGCGTAAGCCGGATACACCTCGGCCGGCTCGGGAAAGACCGGTAGATAATGCGCTTCGGGATAGCGCAAGAGCGCCCAGACCAACAGCGCGACCGCCGGATCGCCCAGCAGTTCGTCAGGCCGATTCTGGTACTCGTGAAAACGGGGCGCGGTCAGGCCCAGCAGATAGCCGCACTCGGCAATGGTGAGTCCGGTCCACTGGCGCAATAAGGTTAAATCCCGGCCGTAGACCGGGCGGTTTTCCAGGGCGAATAATTCGGGATCGGGCAGGGGGTGCGTCATCAGGAGGGCGCTTCATCGGTGGCGCGCGCCTTGCGGGAGCGCCGCCGCTCGCGCTGAAGCGGAGGGTCATCGCGGTTGAGCATCCGCGACCACGACGTCATGCGCCGCGACAGCTTGAGACCCCGCGCGTGCGCTTCCACTTCCACTCGATTCACCCAGGCGTCGAAACCCGCCACGCCCTGCGTCAACAACAGGTTGCGCAGGACCCACAGCAGGCGATACACCTGGGGACTGGGCCGTCGTTCCTGGCTTTCGGTCAGCCAGCGGTTGACGCTGGTCATCTCCCGGCCCAGCAACAACCCGAAGGCGGTTTTACCGAATTTGGTTTTCCGGATCGCGCCCAGCCGTTTGGCGCTGTGCTGGGCCGTCTCCAGGTACAGGGGGAGCACCTCGGCCGGCTCGGGGAAGGTCGGCAGGAACCGGGTTTCCGGAGCCGTCGCCAACAGCCAGACCAGGAGCGCGACGGTGGGATCATTGAGCGGCTCATCCGGATGTTCAAGATAGTGATTCCACTTGGGAACGCTCAGGCCCAACAGGTAACAGGTTTCGGTCTGGGTCAGGCCAAACCATTGCTGGAGCAACAGCACATCGCGACCGCGGGCGGGGCGCAGGTTCAGATCGAACCCTTCGCCGTCCAGGCGGGGCGGATCCGGTGGGGCGGGAGCAGTCATCGTGTGGGCGTCACCAGCGTGATTTGGAAAAGGAGATCGGTATGAAACGTAAGCGATGTTACTATAAAATAGAATAATCCGCGAAAGCCGGGCGTCGCGGACCGGAAGCGCACGGTTCCGCGCCGGGATCGGGTGGCCCGACCCCGGTGTACCGGCGGCCCGGTGTGCCGGCGTTTTAACCCAGAATAACCGATGGATCACGCAGGCGATGCGCCACGCGGCTCCCCTGTTTCTGTCCACCGCCGAGGAAATCCCACTGGAAACCCCGCAGAAAAGCCCATCGAAACGTCGACCGGGACGACCGCCGGGAAAGCCCGCCGGCGATCCCCGGTTCCGCACCTTTGGACCGACGCTGTTGACCGCGTTGTTCCTGCCCGCCGACGCGCCCGTGCCGAGCGATGCGCCGTTGCCGGATGCGCCCGTGCCGAATCCCCACCTGCGGTTGCCCGGCGGCGGCGTCTCACTGCTGTATGGGGGCAGCGCTTCGCGGTTATTGGGTCAAGCCCTGCAACGCGCGCAACAGCAAAACTGGCGTTCGATCGGTGGCCGGGCCACCACCGCGTTTGCGCGCGTCTTGGCCACGGGCCAGCAACTTTCCCTCGAACAATTGCCTCACGTCGAAGTGCTTTGGCTCAATAAGCTGTATACTGGGTCCCATGTGGCCGAGCGCATCCAGACCCATACCCAGCGCTATTTAGAAGCCAAGGGCCATTCGGTAACCTTGGACCCTCCGTTGCGTTTCACCGAAATCAGCCACCATCCCGAGTGCCTGGAGCGCTTGCTGACGGAACCCGAGTTCGCCCATTTACGCGCGGTGGTGATCGTGTTGCCCGGGGTGAAGTTCCAGGATGGTCTCCGGCCGGCGGCGCAGATGATGTATATCCGCGATCTGAGCGCCCTGCAAAGCGTCCAGGTCGATTACGGGACGCCGTCCCGTCAGCAGATTTTTCGGGCGCCGACTCTGGAAGAAGTGGCGCAACCCCGCGCCTTATTGAATCCGTTTGCCGCCCTCCTGCCTAAACCCCAAGGGGTTGATGTCCGGGTCAAGCCAATGAATCCCCTCGGGTGAGTGCGGCGTGATGAAACCGTCCCTGAATGGGGATTGGCCCAATGGTCATCAGTGTTGGCCGTAGGCGGTCTTACGGTCCGACACGATTTTGCTACCCACCGATGAGCGGGTCTTCAGACCCAACAGTGTCAGCAGGATTCATGGTTTTACTTTTATAATTAAGTGACTTAAAACTGACTGATATACGCTCAACCCGCCCATAGTCGGTTTCTCCAAGGATCAGAGGGAGGAGAAGAAGTTGCATGGAAAGCGGGCTATGAGTAGGGCATGGTGAAGGTTGCCATAACAGTATGTCTTTCATCGTCAGAGGGATGGGGTGTTTATCATGATGATGGGGTTGAATCCCCGTGCGGTTCTCCATAAACTTTATTATTATCCACTGCTCGAACACCCGCTATGGACACTGCACCGGCCATGCTCAATTTGGCCACCGCCCTGGCTGCCTGTCGGGGCGACCCGGTTCTGGTCCGGATGCTAGTGGAACGGTACCGGGCCAAATTGCCCGAGGAACGGACTGTGTTGGTGCAAGCCGCTGCGGCGACCCCCCCGGATTGGGAATCCGTTCGTCAGCGAGCGCACCGCCTGCAATCCGGCAGCGGTTATCTGGGCGTGGAACGGATTGCCGAGGCGGCGCGCCAATTGGAAGCGAGTATTCTGGCCCGGGATTCGACAGACGCCTTGGCAGCGGCCAGCCAGGCGTTGGAACGCGCGTTTGACGAGTTTTTGGCTATTCCCCTTGAAGAGTGGGAAAGACGGCTGCAAGTTGTAAACAGGCCTGCGGTCGGCGCGGTACCCTGATCACATCCAGACATTCATTGGGTTTCATCATAACGCGGTGACCCTTTACGCCTTCGACTGACCCCTTGTCAGCGGGTCGGTGGTGGGCGTGGGTTATTGAGGGTTATTGTGATGAAACAACATCAGTCTCCACGATTCAGGTTCTCCACGCGCCATAACCACCCGATCCGCCGATCTTTTCTCCCGTGTTTCATCAGGTGCCTACTGGCGGTCGTCAGCCTTGGCTGGCCCTTGAGCGTCGCCGCAGAAATGCGCCTGAACGGCGATCACGATGACGCCGAGGGGGACAATGCCTCCTGGGTGTTGACCCCAGCGCGTTTACCGCAACGCCTTGATGAAGCGCCCAACGCGATGACGG
>JAGRHM010000419.1 GCA_020445005.1 Candidatus Competibacteraceae bacterium
ACAGCAACGGTTTGAGCGACCATTCATTGATCAAGGTCAAGTCGGGGGGTAACAGAACCGCATCCAGGCGCGTCAGGCGCGGGCGCAACGCCCGCACCGCTTCCAAATCGTCGCTCACCACCATTTCCTCCAACGTAATCTGCAAGCGACGCGCTTCTTCCCGTAGCGAAGCAAGCCAGGGCGGCGCCGGGGTCGGTACCCACACCCCCACGGTTCGGGCATGGGGTAATAAGACGCGCGCCAACTGAAGATTCAATAACGGATGGGCTTCCAGGTAAATCGCTGATGCCCGTCGGTCCGGCGGAACGTCCAGCAAAGGCGTGGCCTGTTGGCGGGAGACCTGAACCATCAACAGCGGCGCCACACATTCTTGCATCGCGGCTTGCGCCGCTTCTCGATCGAAGGCGACCATGACATCGGTGTGATGCGGCGGGCACTGTTCAGCGAGCGTTAGGTTGCGGTTCGCGATCGGTGGAACCGAGGGTGTCGTCGTCAGGATAAAGCCGCTCAATGACGCCTCAGTCTGCGTGATGATCGACAAATGCGCGGATCGCGCGGGGGAGGGCGGCGTTGCTGCGTCCCACCATCGGAATAACCCGGATTCTTCGCGAGCCAGAAACAAGACCGTTGTCGCCTCCGTCGCCGTCATGGGGAGTGTTAAGCCCGCTATCAACAACTCTCCTCCGAGCGCTTGTCGCCACCTGCGCAAGGGAATGCTTCCCTTAATAATCCAGGGAGAAGCGCAAAAAGAGCGTGCGATCCCAAGAAAGGTCCGGCAAATAATCGTGGACCGGTCCCAGTAAGTTGGCGCCGATCATCTCTGCAGTCACCGAGGTCGAACCGAATTTGAATCGCTTGGCGATCCGTGCGCCCAGTTGATGGTAGTGATCAATCGGTTGATCCCGGTACCATTGCATACGCGACTGATAGTCGTAATTGAGGCTAGCCTGCCAATCGTTGCCGAAGGTTTGACTCACCAGCAGCCCCAGTCCATGGCGCGGCGCGCTCTCTTCATAGCCGGCATCCCAATGTGTGCCCGAGGCGTCGATGTCCGTCCAGGCATAACTGGCAAAGATTCGGGCGCCGGAAACATTCCGCCAGTCCCATTGAAGTTCCAGTCCACGAACGGTGATCGGGTTTTCGTTGGCAAAATCCAGGACGACCCCCGGCAGCATCGTCGGCACTTCAGACACCGGCCGATAATAGGTTCCAATGTAGTCGGCATAGCGTTCTTGAAAGAGGCGCACGTCAAATTGATTGCGTCCCGTTTGCCAATGGTAGCCGACTTCCAGAGCACGGTTGATTTCCGCATCGAGTCCGCCACTCGCGATGACGCCGTAGATCGTCAGTGGTACGTTGATCCCGCGAATAATGGCGCGGCCCTGGTTTTCATACAGGGTGGGTTGGCGTGATCCGGTGGCGTAAATCAGTCGCAGCGTTTGTTGTTGATCCAGATGATAATGTATCGCCAGACGGGGCAGGAAAAGCCACTGTTGCGTCAGGGATGAATGTTCCAACAGCGCGCCGAAATTCAGAATCCAGGCCGGACTCATGCGGTATTCGCCATGACCGGACCACCACGTTACGGCGTTATCAAGGGTGTCCTCTGTATCAAAATAACGGGGGGAATACACTTCCTCATGGTAATAACCCAGGCCGGTCATCACGCGCCATTGATCGGAGAAACGCCGGACATACTGGACATCGGCTTCGTACCGTTCCTCCTCAATTTCGTAATCGAACTGGAGCGTGACGCCGGGGAGTAATTGATCGTTGAGAAACCCACGGTCATCATAATGAAAGACGTTATGCGACAGGGTCAGCGTCCATTCGTCGTTGGCCGCTCCCGGTTTTCGCCATTGCAGACTTTGGAACGCATCGGTAACGGGGTAATCACGAGCGGGCGCCGGAAAGGTCGGATTCGGATCCTGAATCCCATAATCGCCCCGGGCCCACCCCGCTTGTAATTGGAGTTCGCCCTGCGCCTCAAGCGGTATCTCCCCCATGAAAGACAAGTTATTGTTACGTCGGTGATCATAGACGTCAGGATAACCTTGATCGCCGGTGCTGGACAGGGACAGCGTGTAGTCCATGGAGCCGAGCTGTCCTCCATAGCGCAGGAACCCATCGGCGATGCCTTCGTTGCCACCCGCAGCTCGAGCGGAAAATCCAGGATATTCGGCGGGGCTGCCCGTTTGGATGTTAATCACCGCCTGCAGGGCATTGGAACCATAGGTCGCGGCGGCCGGCCCCCGCACCACCTCAATGCGTTCAATGTTTTCCAAGGCGATCGGCAGGTTATTCCATTCAATCACTCCTCGCGAATACTGAAAAATCTGCTGTCCATTCAACAGCAACAAGGTCCGCCGGGCGTATTCGTCGCTCAATCCGTGATAAGTCGCCGTCGGCAAACTGTTGACTTTGTAACCCACCTGGAAACCGGGCATCAACCGGAGGACGTCCACCAACCGCCGCGCGCCCGAGGCTTCAATGAGCGCGCGATCGATCACGGTCACCGTGTTCGGCGCTTCGTCCGCGCATTGCGGTAAGCGCGAAGGCGTCAGCACCCACGGAGGATCCGCGCCGTCGCCGTCGTCGTGATCGAAGGGCGCGTCAACCGCCGCCATAACACTACACGTCCAGCCGAAGCTGGCGGCCAGCAGCAGATGCCTAACGGAACCGGGGGCAGCGAACCGGAAAAGCGGGCGGTTCGCGC
Organism: Candidatus Competibacteraceae bacterium; assembly: GCA_020445005.1. Taxonomy (GTDB): domain Bacteria; phylum Pseudomonadota; class Gammaproteobacteria; order Competibacterales; family Competibacteraceae; genus UBA2383. The sequence continues at coordinate 2,717 of JAGRHM010000419.1, forward strand.
GCGCAGCGAACCGGAAGAGTGGATAGCGCTGTGATTTCATCACCATAACCCTCAGTAACCCACGCTCACCACCGACCCTCTGACAAAAGGTCAGTCGAAGGCGTAAAGGGTCACCGCGTTATGATGAAACCCAATGAATGTCTGGATGTGATCAGGGTACCGCGCCGACCGCAGGCCTGTTTACAACCTGCAACCGTCTTTCCCACTCTTCAAGGGGAATGGCCAAAAACTCGTCAAACGCGCGTTCCAACGTCTGGCAGGCCGTTGCCAAGGCGTCTGTCGAATCCCGGGCCAGAATACCTGCTTCCAGTTGGCGCGCCGCCTCGACAATTCGCTCCGCACCAAGGTAACCGCTGCCGGATTGCAGGCGGTGCGCTCGCTCACGAAGCGTCTCCCAATCCGGGGGCGTGGCCGCCAGGGCGTGCGCTAACCGGTTCTGTTCATCGGGCAACTGCGTCCGATACCGCGCCACCAACGCTTGAACCAGGGCAGGGTTGCCGCGATAGGCCGCTAATGCGGTTTCTATATTAAGCAGAACCGGCGCCGTTTGCATAGCGGATGTTCGAGCCGTGAAAAATAAACACAGTTTATGGAGAACCCCACCGGGATTCAACCGCATACGCGCCAACTTAAGCTCTAA
>JAGRHM010000420.1 GCA_020445005.1 Candidatus Competibacteraceae bacterium
GAGCCATCCCACTTTTCCTGGTGCGTCAAAGCAATATCCATAGCGATACGCAAAAAGGAATGATCGCCCAGTTTATCCGCTGCGGCTCTGAGCGAGTTATAGCCATAAGTAGTATGTTTCTTCATTTCTTCAAACTCTTCATCTGTCAGCTTGCCGGGCTTAAGCAGGATGTAGTCAGGCACCCCGACTTTGCCGATGTCGTGCAGCGGCGCCGACAGGTAAAGTGATTCAATGGTTTCCGAAGTAAACGCGCTTTTGAATCTGGGATGGCTTTGCAGGCGCGTGGCCAACGCGCGAACGTAGTTTTTGGTGCGTTGGATATGGCCGCCGGTTTCCGGATCGCGATGTTCGGCCAAGGAGGCCATGCATTCAATCGTCACTTCCTGGGTCAACGCCAGTTCCTGGGTCCGTTCCCTGACCCTGATCTCCAGAATTTCTTTTTGCCGGGCCAGCGCCCGCTGCGCTTTTTGCAGGGAAAGATGGGTTTTAACCCGGGCCTTCACCTCAAGCGATTCAAACGGTTTGGTAATGTAATCAATTGCTCCCAACTCAAAACCCCGGGTTTTATTCTCGACCTCACTCATAGCGGTGATAAAGATGATCGGGATCTCACAAAAGTCGGGGTTAGCCTTGATCTGGCGACAAACCTCATAACCATCCATACCAGGCATCATGATATCGAGCAGGATCAGGTCTGGTGGAGAATCCTGCACGGCATCCAACGCAGAAGGTCCATCCATCGCCACCGAAATATCTTCGGTGATATCCGCCAGCGCCTCCACCAAAATATCCAGATTGGTTTCAGTATCGTCAACAATGAGAAGGGTGCATTCAGATAGCTCGTGCATAGCTCTTTCTAACCATGGTCCGGGTTCTCCAATGACGAGAGATTTCGCTGCAAGGACTCGAGGATGGTCAAGGATTCCGCAAACCGGTATTTGCGCGCCAAAATGGACAACTGTTTAACTTCTGCTTGAAGATGCGCCGGCCAGGAGAGCGATTCAACCCCTTGGAGCGCTTCGACGCAGTATTTGGGTTTACGGGTTCTCAGATGCGGAGCCAACCGGTCCAGAGCAGCGCGCAATTCGTCTGGCGCAGCCCGCGTCTCTGGCGATCCAGCAGTGCGGGATGAATCGCCTTGCTCGGGTTTTCGAGCAGGCGAGCTTTGCAGGCGAGCAATTAATTGCTTCAGCGACTGCTCGAAATCGGCCAAGACTTCCTCGATTTGCAGAGGGTGATCCTCAGCAAGAGCCTGTTCCATCCTGCGGGCCGCTGCCTCCAGCGCGTTCGCCCCCAGATTACCCGCAACGCCTTTGATGTTGTGAGCCAGCCGTCTAGCCCGATCCAGATCGCCTTCAGTCACCGCTTTCCGCATGACGGTCGCGGTTTCCGATTGCGTTTCCACAAACCGGTCAAGCAACCGCCGATATAAGTTGCGATCTTCCCCAATCCGCAACAATCCCAAATGGGTATCCACACCCGATATCTCCAGCCATTGATCATCCGCATTCGCTATCTCTTGCTCATCAGTCCAGGACACAACATCAGGGTTTCCCAAGCGCCCTGGATACCATCGCTCCAGGACTTGTGAAAGCATCTTCTGGTTGATGGGCTTGCCAACATGATCGTTCATCCCGGCTTCCAGGCAGCGTTCCCGCTCTTCGTGCGCCGTATGTGCAGTCATGGCGATAATCGGAATTTGGGGATCGGCAACCTGGGCTTGACCGGAACGAATCAGCCGGGTCGCCTCCAGGCCATCCATGACCGGCATTTCAATATCCATTAGCACCAGGTCGTAAGGATGCGTCTTCAACACTTCGAGCGCTTCCTGGCCACTGGCCACCGCATCCGCGCGATGACCGAGTTTTTCCAATAGCTTTAATACAACCATCTGATTAATATCGTTATCTTCAACAACCAGGATGCACAGGGACAAACAGCGCGCTTCGCGAAGTGAATGGCGAGTCACCAGTGGCGCTGAGGTTTGACGGGTAACGCCGGCTTGGTCAACCACGGTGGTCAGGCAATCATAAAGTTGATCCGGTCGCGTGGGCTTGGTCAGATACGCGGCAAAACCGATATCCCCAAGTTTTTTAGCGTCGCCACGCTGGCCCACCGATGTCAACATGACCAGAATCGTGTTGCACAGATCAGGATCGGCTTTAACCGTTGCCCCTAAGGTCATCCCATCCATGCCCGGTATCTGCATATCTGTGATCAACAGATGGAAAGCATCTTGCGCCGCATGCGCTTCGCGCAACAGGGAAAGCGCCTGTTGGGCGCTGCCGGTTCCCTCGTAGCGGAGGCGCCAGCGTGCGAGCTGTTCGGTCACAATCAGTCGATTACTCAGTTTATCGTCGACGACTAACACCCGAAGGCCATGCAAATCGACAGCCGGCATTTCTTCATGGCGCGTCAGGTGAAGCGGCCTGTCGAAGACTGCGGTAAACCAAAAGCACGAGCCCTGACCTTCACTACTGGTCACATGAATCTCTCCGCGCATTTTTTCAACCAGCCGCTTGGCGAGCGCTAATCCCAGGCCGATGCCGCCAAATCGGCGGGTCGTTGATGCATCCAGCGGCTGGAAGGAGTTGAACAGCAATTTGATCTTATCCGGTGGAATGCCAATGCCAGTATCATGCACCGCAAACCGCACCGTGATCTGGCGGTCGGTTTCAGACGCCAGGCTGACGGTGATGGTGACTTCGCCCTGCGCAGTAAACTTGATGGCGTTACTGCCTAGGATCATCAAAACCTGGCGCAATCGCCCCGGATCGCCCCACAGAAGAACATTCGGAATGTCGTGAACAATCCGACAGGCCAATTTGAGACTCTTCTCATGCGCCTGCGGCGTCAGCGCGTCGACGATATCTTCCAGAGTGACCCGCAAATTGAAATTCAGCGTCTCCAATTCCAGTTGATCGGTCTCGATCCTTGAGAAATCCAGGATGTTATTGAGCAGGCTCAACAGGATTTCACCATTGGCATGGGCAACTTCAGCGTAGTGACGTTGCGTCGCGGATAACTCGGAATCCAGCAATAAGCTAACCATGCCAATGACCCCGTTCAAAGGGGTGCGGACTTCATGACTGATGTTGGCGAGAA
>JAGRHM010000421.1:0-5492 GCA_020445005.1 Candidatus Competibacteraceae bacterium
AGGCGGAATGGCCGCCGACCGTGCAGGCTTCACCTCGTCAAGAACAGAGCCTCTGGAAAGCCTTCCGCGCCGCCTGTGACGCGGTCTTCGCCCGTCGCCAGGCCGAATATCAAGCCGCCGATAGCGAACGCCAGATCCACTTGGCTAGCAAACAGGCGTTGTGTGAGGAAATCGAAGCGCTGGCTGAGGTCGATTATGAGCATTTGTCGCAAGCGCGAGCCCGATTGCAGGCGGCCCAGCAGGAGTGGGACGCCATTGGCCCCATACCCCGGACGGAACAACGCGCCCTTGAGCAGCGCTTTGACGCGGCAGTCCGCCAGTTTGTTGACCGTGAACAGGCACTGCGCCGACACCATGCTGAACAGGTTTTCCAGCGCCTGCATCAGTACTCGCGATTGTGCGCGCAATTGGAGGTGCTACTCACCCTGCAGTCGGTCGACGCGGCTGTGTTGGAAACTTTACAACAGGAATGGGCGACCTTGCCGGAACTACCCGATGCGCTTAAAGAACCGATGCAGCGCCGCTTTAGCCGGGTCTGTCAGGCGCTGACCGGCCCTCCTGAGCAGGCGGACTGTTTGCGCGCGGAACTGCAAGGCAACCTGGAACGCAAGAAAATCTGGTGTGTCTGCATGGAAATCGTGGCCGGAATGGAATCGCCGCCCGCTTTCGCGCAGATGCGGATGGAATATCAGGTTGCCCGACTGTCGGCTTCTCTGGCTGGAGACGTTGCTAAACCTGAGGCGCTTTACGACCCCAAGGCGCTAGGCGAACAATGGCGCTTGATCGGCGCGCTGCCTCCTGATGAGGAAGCGGAACTGGACGCCCGGTTCTTGAACGCGCTGCAAACCTGGCGGCAACGCGAGAAGGTCTAAACTAGAATTTACGCATTGATAGGAGGTTGAAAGATCCACAATTTTCGTTGTGAATCACCGTTAGCTATTCCCGGATCTGAGGCGCTTACTCAACGCCTGTTGAGAGATGCCCAAGAGCTTAGCGGCGGCCGTCTGGTTACCACCGGATCGGCGCAGGGCTTCCTGGATCAGGAGACCTGTAGCTTGCTTCAGAGTAGGCATATGAGAAGTAAAATAGAGAAGTGTGTCGTCACTGGCTAATTCAGGCGCAGCAGGGGTACCTGCTACGCTTTGAATCAGATAAGGGCAGTGTTCTCGATATGGACATGACGTTCCACAATGTATTGATAATGTTAAGTTAACCAGATTAATATCCATGTCTCTATACCTATAGCCCTACTAAATTTTGGAGGCTACTTTTTTCAGGAGCGCCACGATATGATCGGACATGCAGTTGACCTGGGTCAGCTCCGCCTCGGCTTGATTGGTCTTCCCCTCTTTTTTCAAGGAAACCAGTCTCTTGATCCGGGTATGGAATTGGGTATGTTCTTTCTCCATTGCCTGCATTTCATGGAAATGTCCATATTTCTGCATGCCACTCGAATAAATCCACTTCCCCAGATTGCAGTCCCGATGCGAAGTCAGTTGTGCTTCGGTCAGCGCCTCCTGACCATCCAGATAACGCCGTAACCGCGCCTTCCAGGCCAGGTGTTTTTTCGCCGCCAAGGTGAAATCGATGCCGGCTGTCGTGTGCTGGTCCAGCGTGAAGAAACCCATCAAGCTCTGGAGCTCACGGACCTGATCGCTCATGGACTGGCCGGTGGCAGCGGTCTGCTCGACCAGAGCCGCATTCTGTTGCGTGGCCCGGTCCATTTGCAGAATGGCTTGGTTGATTTGTTCGATACCACTGGCCTGCTCGTGAGCGGCGGTGGTCATCTCGGCGACAATGTCGCTGACTCTCTTGATGGCGGTGACGATCTCTCTCAGGGTTTGGCCGGATTGCTCGACCAACTGGCTGCCGTCTTTCACCTTGCTGACGCTGTCAGTGATCAGGGTCTTGATCTCCTTGGCGGCATCGGCGCTGCGCTGGGCCAGTTTGCGCACCTCGCCAGCGACCACCGCGAAACCTCGCCCTTGTTCGCCGGCTCGTGCCGCTTCCACCGCCGCATTCAAAGCCAGCAGGTTGGTCTGAAAGGCGATTTCATCGATCACGCCGATGATGTCGCCAATCTGGCGGCTGCTCTGATGAATGGCGCTCATGGCGGCAACCGCCTGGTCGACCACCTGGCCACCTTGTTCCGCTTGCGACCGGGCGGCGCCGGCCAGTTGGTTGGCCTGTCTCGCGTTGTCGGCGTTTTGCTTAACCGTGCTGGTCAGCTCTTCCATCGAGGCGGCGGTTTCCTCCAGAGAGGCGGCTTGGTCCTCGGTGCGCTGCGCCAAGTCGGTACTGCCCTGAGCGATTTCGGCAACGGACAAATTGACTTGGTCAGTAACCTGAGCGGCTTGGGTCACTACCCCTTTCAACTGCGTCGCCATGTCGCGCATGGCGGCATAAACGCCGGTCTCCTTACCGGTATCGGTAAAGTGCACCGTCAAGTCGCCCGCGGCAATCTGGCCAGTAAGCGCTGCCATTTCGGCCGGTTCGCCGCCAATCGGACGCCGGATAGAGCGCACGATCCACCCAACGACGAGCGCACTGACCGCGAAGACCAGCCCCATGATGACTAAGATAAGATTGCGCGTGTACGCCATCTCCGCCACGAAACCGCTGCGATCCACCAGCATTTCCAACACCCCGATAGGGTCGCCGGAATAATTTTTGACGGCTCGGGCATAGACAGTCATCGGTCGACCTGCGAAGTCTGCGTGTTGCACAACAGTTTCCCCGCTTAGCACTGCTTGTAACTGCTGATCGGGCAATAGGGAATGTTCACCATAGGTCGAATATAGCGCCTTGAAGTTTTGCTCTTGTTGGGTAAATAGCGCGACCTCTACGCCATGTCGGGCCTTGAAACGATCAAAGAACGCTTGATCAAAGGCCATCCCGAACTCTACGGAGCCGAGGCGCCGGCCCTGCAGCGAGATCGGCGCGATACCCCGGATTCCCAGGCCAGCCACGCCGCTTTCCAGCCCATTGACCGCTTTGCCTGTGGTGTTCACTTCCACGACTGTTGGGCGTATCGCTGATAAATCGTCCCCGAACTTTTCCAGCTTATGAAACCGCACCAGTGAAGTCGCCGGCGGTGTGTGAAATTGAAACTGGTCGACGCTATAGCTTTTGGTAAGCACCTGGTAGGCAGGCTGGATCAGCGTCAGTAGCTGTTCACGATCCCTATTAGCCATCGCTTGTTGAACAACAGGCATGTTTGCTAATAAGACACTCAGCGTCTCAGCGGTCTGACTTTGGGAGGCAATAGCCTGAGTCATTAATTCGGACGTTTTATGAGCTTCCCGTTTTTCAGCCTCGAACAACAACTCTTGAAACCGGAAAAACGCTGTGATGGCAACAGCCAGAATGGCAGAAATTAAAAGCAGACTGATGGCAAGCCCAATGCGGGTACTGATTTTTATATTTTTAAACATAAAGTTACTCTATGTTTTTTGTTGCATGAATTAATATATTAATGCAAATATTATGCCAATTATCACATATAAAATAACATATTGATTTTAATATATTTAAAAAAACAATATTTGAGGAGAAAGCCAGTTGCCACAATTAATGTTGTGGCAACCCAAATCCATGAGACTTTTTTATTCAGTTAATTCAATTGAATAAAAGAAGTAGATTACTAACAATAAAAGTTGTTGTTCACAATTTTTATTGTGAACAACCGTCAGTCATTCTGGGATTTGAGGCGTTTACTCAACACCTGCTGGGAGATGCCCGAGAGCTTAGAGACCGTACAAAAAATCAATCTTGGGAGTATCGTTTTCCCGGAGTAAAAAACGATTGACACTATCGTGACTGATTGCCATAACTTCCCCAACCGACCGCAGATCGAGGAACGGGGTTCACTTAACAAAAAAACAGCCATACATGGCTAACGTACACAGTGTCGTCAGTGGACGACTGCGGATTCTCATGAGAGCAGACCTTGATCGCTTAGATTTATTTCATCGATCATAATTATATGATGTTTGTCAATGCGTAAGTTCTATAAACCGGGATTGGCGCGTCTTACCCGGCGCCGCCTGTGAAACCTGGCGATCTCTTGCTGGCGTTGCTGGCGAATGTCGCCTGGTCGCTGAATTTCCTGGCGGGAAAAGCTGGCGTCGAGCATTTTCCGCCGCTGATGTTCACCACGCTGCGCTTCACAGTGCTGATTCTGCTGTTATGGCCCTGGCTGCGTTGGTGGCCGGGAAAAATGCGGCCTATACTAGAAATCAGTTTTCTGTTGGGTGTCTTCCATTTCAGCATGATTTTCATCGGGCTGGATGTCAGCGGGGACATTTCCTCAGTGGCGATCGCTGCGCAACTCTATGTCCCGTTCTCGGCGCTGCTGGCGGTGGTCTGGCTGGGCGAGCGGCTGGACCGTTGGCGAATCGGTGGAATTGTCGCTGCTTTTGCCGGCGTGATGGTCATTAGCTTCGATCCAACGGTGATAGCCCATCTGGATGCTCTGGCCTGGATCGCCGGCGCTTCGCTGGTCATGGCGATAGCAACGATTCTGATGCGCCGTTTATCCGGCGTCAGCGTATTCACGCTCCAAGCCTGGATTGGCGCAGTCGCTGCTCCCTGTTTGTTGCTGCTGTCGCTGCTGCTGGAACAGGGACAGGTCGAGGCGCTCCGCACGGCTGACTGGCTGGATTTTGCGACTCCGGTCTATTCAGCAGTTGGCGCTTCGCTGGTTGGACATGGCATTGTTTATTACCTGCTGACTCGTTATCCAGTCAGTCTGATTACGCCGCTGTTATTGCTAACGCCCATGCTGGCGGTGCTGCTCGGCGTACTGGTGTGGGGCGATCATCTGACCTGGAAACTGCTGCTAGGCGGTTTTATGACCTTAATAGGCATCGCAGTGATCACCTTGCAGGCATCGCCGCCGCCGACCGCAGAAAAATAAAGGTCATTTACTTTCCTTGTGTAAAACCAGCATGACCCACTGGATTGCCCTCCCGATCAATGGCCCATACTTCCACTGCCGTCTTGGGCGGCAGGATGGCATCCGCCTGATCGCGGGCCATTGTGCAAATGCGTTCGCCAAGCGGCAATCCCGCCGCGTGAGCTAGCGCCAGCGCCCGCTGACTGGTATTCGCCGTGCGCATCGCCTCCTGTAACCGATGGTCTGCGCCAAGTCCCGCCGCTTCCATGGCCAACAAGGGCAGATCCACACTGGAATGGCGGCTATGCAGATTGAGATGTCCCGCCGCCAGTTTGCTGATCTTGCCAAAGCCGCCCACCAGGCTAAGGCGCGGAATGGGCGCTCGCCGCAAGTGTTTCAATACCGCCCCGGCAAAATCGCCCATCTCAATCAGCGCCATGTCCGGCAAACCATAATATTCACGAATCATCCGTTCACTGGCAGCACCGGTGCAGGCGGCAATATGCATGAGACCATTGGCGCGGGCCACCTCAATCGCCTGTTGAATTGAAGCAATATAGGCGGAACAGGAGAACGGTCGGACAATGCCGGTCGT
>JAGRHM010000421.1:5564-13273 GCA_020445005.1 Candidatus Competibacteraceae bacterium
CTACGCCAATCGTCACCTCAAAACCGCCATGATAATTATGCGCAGCCGTCAAACGAACTAAATGCTCTGTGACCATCCGGCGCGGCGCAGGATTAATGGCCGGTTCGCCCACCGGAATGGGCAAACCCGGCAAGGTTACCGTTCCCACGCCCAGTCCCGCATGAAATCTTACGCCGGGTTGCTCATGCAAGGCAATTTGGGCAAAAATTAATGCACCGTGCGTTACATCAGGATCATCTCCGGCGTCTTTTACCACCGCCGCCTCGGCACCCTGAGGCGTCAACCGACAATATTCCAACACGAATTGCGCCGGTTGGCCGCGCGGTAAAGTAATTTCTATTTGATCGAGGCTGACACCGGTCAACAGGCGACGGGCCGCCGCCAGGCTAGTCGCCGTCGCGCAAGCGCCGGTGGTGTAACCGTAGCGCAGAGGATGAGGCGTTTCAGGAGTTTCGGGACGCATGAGGGTCCGAATCCGTTGAGTCACTTCCACCGCGAATCCGCACCCGATGCTCGTCGACGATCCACAGCAGACCGGTTAAAGGTTCATGACTCAATAATGGCAACAGACGTTGGGTTAAACGCAAAACAGCGCCGACACCCTGATTTGCTGGACGCAACACAATGATGCCTGCATAATTTTCAGGCGGATAACGACGAATGTCAGAAAAATCCAGATCAAGGGTGATCAATACACGATGTTCTCGCTGGCAGACATCAGCAACGACCTCATCAGGCTGACCGGTCATTTGCTGCTCAAGAATCGTCATTGCATCATAATGATGTCGACGCAGTAAATCAGCAATTTCCACCGGTAGATTTTCATCGACCTTGAAGCGCATCAAGCGGCCTCAGGCAACGCAACGATACGCTCACGAGCAAGTTCGGCGGCATAGCTCAGCGCCGCTTGAATATCTTCGGCGTGCAAGGTCGGATAACTATCCAAAACAGTGGTGACCGTTTCGCCAGCCGCCAGGTTATCAAGAATGACAGAAACCATAATTCGCGTACCCTTGATACAGGCTTTGCCATGACAAATGGCAGGGTCAACATTAATACGGTCACGCCAGTGATTTTTCATGATCGGCATTTGCCTCATCGGATGCGGATGCATTTATCCATTCTAGCTGATGATCGGCATTCCTGACTTCATCCGCCTTTAACCTTTAATCTTTCCACTCATGACCTCCGCAACCTGTCCTGCCCTGCTGCTCAGCGCCCCGGCCTCCGGTCAGGGTAAAACCACCGTGACCGCCGGTCTGGCGCGTTACTACCGCGACCAGGGCTACACAGTCCGGGTATTCAAAACCGGCCCGGATTTTCTTGACCCGATGATTCTAGAACGGGCTTCTGGCCAGCCCGTCTATCAGCTCGATTTGTGGATGGTCGGCGAACGCGACTGTAAGGCTCTGCTTTATCGAGCCGCGCAGGAGGCGGATTTGATTCTGATCGAGGGCGTGATGGGCCTGTTCGATGGGACGCCTTCCAGCGCCGATCTCGCTCAACTGTTCGGCGTTCCCATTCTGGCGCTAATCAACGCGCACGCGATGGCGCAAACTTTTGGCGCGGTTGCTCACGGCCTGGCGCACTACCGTCCGGGCCTGCCGTTCGCCGGAGTGCTGGCCAACCGGGTAGCGGGACCGAGTCACGCCGCATTACTGGCGGAAAGTCTCTCACTCGAGATCCACGATTACGGCTGGCTGCCGCGCGATAGCGAAATCACTCTGCCGGACCGGCATCTCGGCCTGGTGCAGGCGGCGGAAATTGCGGATCTGGAAACCCGACTGAATGCCGTTGCCGCCCTGATCGCAAAAACCGGTTTGGCTGCATTACCGCCGCCGGTCACCTTTCCCGCCATGCCTATGGAAGCGTTGACGCCACTACTTAAAGGCGTGCGCATTGGTATCGCTCATGACACGGCGTTTGCTTTTCTCTACCCCGCGAACCTGGACACGCTGCGGGCGCTGGGCGCGGAACTGATCTTCTTTTCGCCATTGACCGATGCTGAACTGCCAGATATTGACGCCGTCTATCTGCCCGGCGGCTACCCGGAGCTACATCTGGATACGCTGGCTGGCAACGCATCCATGCGAGCGGCTTTGCGCCAACATCACACCTCTGGCAAACCCTTGTACGCCGAGTGTGGCGGTTTGCTCTACACGCTGGAGTCGCTGACCGATAAAGAAGGCTATCGCGCGCCCATGCTCGCTTTGTTGCCCGGTCATGCGATGATGCAACCCAAACTGGCGGGACTGGGGATGCAGTCCGTGCAATTACCGGAAGGCGAACTACGTGGCCACACCTTCCATCACTCCAAACTGGAAACGTCGTTGACGCCGCTCACGCAAGGCCGCCGCCAGCGGGATGGTCAACCGGGGGAGGCGGTCTATCGGCTGGGGCGGCTGACGGCTTCGTATCTGCACCTCTACTTCGCCAGCCAACCGCAAGCGGCGGCGCGGCTGTTTTTGCCCTAATCAGGCCGCATCAAACCGATCAAACGTCATGGTGAACTGGCCGCGACCGTGGGTCATGCCGCGCAGATCGGTAATATAGCCCAGCAGCCGGTCCAGCGCGCAATCGCAATGGATAATCGTCATGTCCCCCAGGCTGGTCGTGTCCCGAATAACCGCCCGGCGGGCCTGTAAATCGCCCATGACCGTCCCCACATCGCTCTCGGGAACCACCACCTCGGTGGTCATGATCGGCCGCAGCACCAAACTACCCGCCCGGATCAACGCCTTGCGCACCGCCTCGGCAACGGCAACGCGCACCGCCTGCGGACTGGACAGCGCGCCAAACAGCTCGACATCCAGCACCCGCACCGCCAAATCCTGCAAGGTCGCTCCCGTCGCAGGACCATTAGCCAACGCATCTTCGGCGCCGCCAGAGATCGCATCCTGCTGCGACGGATTAAGTTGGGCGCCCTCCGGTCGCACGACCGGTTCAACGGTCACGGTCAAACCTGTCCCACGCGGCAAGGGCGCGACCGCAACCCGCGCCCAGGCTTTCATCTCTAGCTTTTTGCCGTCCGGTTGCTCGATTGTGCGATGAAACAGATTGTCGGCTTCGGCGGCCCGTTCAATGGTCTCCCGAGTCACCACATCGGGATTGCCCACCCGGATATTGACATTGAACTCGCGGCGCAAGCGTTCACCAGCGATCTGCAAATGCAACTCACCCATGCCGCGCAACACCCGCTGACCGGTTTCCTGATCCTCTTCGACCCGCAATGTGGGGTCTTCCTGTTGCAGCTTGTCCAGCGCCTCCAGCAACTTCTCCTCGTCGGCGCTGGACTGCGGTTCAATCGCCAGACCTAGCACCGGTTCGCGCGCTTCGATGCGCTCCAGCCACAGCGGATGTCCCGGCGCGCATAACGTATCGCCTGTCGTGGCCCAGCGCAGACCCGCGATGAGGACAATCTGCCCGGCAGTCGCCTGATCCAGTCGGGTTTTATGATTGGCGTCCACTTCAAACAGCCGCGCTGCGCGCTCATGACGCACTGCTCCCCCTGGACCGGGAATCGCCACTTCATCACCCGGTTTCAGCATCCCGCGATAGAGCCGGGCAAAGACATGACGGCGGCCTTCCCACATCTGGACCTTAAAGACCAGCGCCGCCAGGGGGCCATCCGTTTCCATTGCAACCCACTCCTCGCCGCCATCCGGTCGCTGCGCTAGACTGGACGGACGCTCAATCGGAGCCGGCAACAATCGCAGCACGCCATCCATAACCGGCTGCATCCCCTGATTGCGCAGGGCGCTGCCGGCGAAGCAGGGAAACGCCTTGCCGGCCAGCGTCGCTAACCGCAGCGCCGCCCAAACTGCATCCGGTTCCGGCTCCGGTTCTTCTTCAGTCAGCACCCGCTCAGCCAAGGCTTCATCCATCTCCGCCGCCGCCAGCAACAGGCTTTCGCGCCAGTGCCGCATCTCCCGCCAGGTCGCTGCATCGCAGGGCGTGATGTCCACCTGTTCGCCCCGTTCGCCAGTGAAGCGCAACCGGGTTTTATCGATGAGGTGAATGACCGTACCGTCATAATCCGGCAACGGCACGGTCACTGCGATGGGTTCCGCATCCAACTGTTCCCGCACCGTGATCAGCGCCCGGCCAAAATCAGCACCAGGCCGATCCAGCTTGTTGATGAAAAACAGCGCAGGTAATCCAAACCGGGTGCGTTGCCGCCAGACCGTCTCGGTTTGCGGCTCGACCCCACGCACCCCATCGAGAACAATCACGCAACCATCCAGAACTCGCATCGAGCGCTCCACCTCGATGGTGAAATCGACATGGCCGGGCGTATCGATCAATTGAATCAAATGCTCTCGCCAGGGCAGGCGGGTCACGGCGGCGGTGATCGTGATGCCATGCGCCTGTTCCTCGGCCATGTAATCCATGTGGGCCGCGCCCTCGTGGACTTCGCCGATCTTGTGGGAAACGCCGGCGTAATACAGCATGCGTTCGGTCAGGGTGGTTTTGCCAGCATCCACATGCGCGGCGATGCCGATGTTGCGCACTCGCGCAAGGTCCGAAACGTTGGACATGAGAGTTTCCGTCTAGATAATGCGCCGACATTCCAGATAAAACCGCTTCTCATCCGCTTCGCCCATCGAAAACGTTTTTCTGGGCAGCGCGCCGTCACGGATCACCGTGCGGAAAAAGTCTTCCTTGGCTAAGGCCGGCAGATAAAAACCGATGTTGCCGAACTGCGCGCTCAACTGTTCCAGAGTATCCTCACCGTGGATGTAATCAATCCGGGCCTCGGGCTGATTCTCCAGATACTGATCAAGAAACGCCTGTAAGCTGGCCACAGGCAAGGTAAGTCGCGGCTGTTCAATCAAGAGCACGCCATGCTGATCGCGGCTGGTAAAAGCCAGGGTATGGCAATTCGATCGTTGCTCCAGTTGCTCCATCTCCCGCCAGGCTTGCCGCGCTGCTTGCCATGAGGGATGGTCGATGACCGTCAGCGTTGAACCCTGATTAGCGCAAAAGTCGGCCATCGTTCCCAGCAGAAGGGTTGGATTGATGTTGAACGCGACGCGGTGAATCGCTTCGAACTTCAGACCCTCATCATGAAGATTGACCAGCTCCACCAGCGCATGGCGGGCCGGATGATCCATAATCGCCGCTGGATCGGACGCATGGCGTTTGAGGTTCTCCCAGATCGTCTTGGCGGTGGCGAAGGAATGGTTGCCGTCGCCCATTGCATACAGCATCACCGGTTCCTCAGTTACGCCATAGCGATCGTTGAAAAGCACTGGACTCGCTAATCCCGCCAGTCGCTCGACGACCCATTGCATTAACAGGGGATGGTCCAACCGCCAGCCGCGCACCCGTCCGCTATCCAGCATCAGGGGGAGGTTGTAGAGTTCCTCAAGCGGTTCCGCGAACAGCGGTTCAATAACGCTGTGTTCGGGATCGTCGATCAATACCATCACATGCGGCAGTTCCAGCGGAGCCTGTTCACGCACCCGCACGCGCGGCGGCAAACGCTCCAGAATGGTGCCCTCGGTAGGGCGGATCAGGGTCTTAGCCCCAGGAGTAAAGTCGTAATGCTCCAAATCCAGCGCAGCGATGAGTCCTTTTCGGACCCGACCCCGCGCGGTTTCCCGCTCAACCAACGCCATTCCCGGCGCCTGAGATTCCAGTATGCCCTCAGCCAGATAGCGACGCATGGTCTCGTGAATAGCCGCGATGCGTTGCGCCTCGTCAGACGCGCCCAGATAAACTTCTGGCAGAATCAACCGCAAGGTCGAAGGCGCTTTGCCAACCAGTGCTTCGACTTGCGCCCAGTAATCCGGTTGCGAGGTATATTGATCGCAGGCCACCACGGCCCACTTGGTGAGATCCACGTCCGCGCGAGGCAGCAGCAGCTTGGGAATCTGGAGACCGATGGGTGTGAAATTCATGGATAGCGCCCCTCCTGGCGAGCGACTGCGCGGGTGACTTTTTTAAGTCGCTAAATTCGAGCCTAAGCTTAGCAAATCAGTTCGTCTTGACCCTAGCGTCTTATTGTTTTTGCACCTGGGAACCGGATAAATTCACGCACAACCTTATGTTTCTATAAATGAAATATGGATCCTGAAGTTCATGAATAAGCCTGAGCCACGGTTTGTTCAATCCTCTTTACGGGTGAGGGACAGGACAACTTCACTCTTTATTGTCTTCATTCCTTCATCGAATCGTCATCCTGCTGTTGCCGCCGCCCCGGAAAATCCGGAGCATGACTATCGAACAGACTCTCCACTCTGACCGCGCCCGGCTGCGGCTTGGCATTGTTACCGAAACCTATCCCCCGGAAATCAATGGCGTCGCCCTCACCATCGCTCGCTGGGTCGACGGTCTGTTGACGCGCGGCCACGCTGTGCAATTAATCCGGGTGCGCCAGGGTCCGAATGATTCTCCCCAACCTGGGGATGCGCTGGAAACTCTGGCCTTGCCGGGTTTTCGTATTCCCGGCTATCCACAACTGCAAGGCGGCTGGCCAGCGCACAAATCACTGCTGACGCATTGGCGGTGGAACCGACCGGACCTGATCCACATCGTCACTGAAGGGCCATTAGGGTATTCAGCCCTGAGCGCGGCGCGGCGTTTGGGCATCCCCGTGTCAACCAGCTTCCACACCAACTTTCATAACTATAGCCGCCATTATCATCTGGGCTGGCTGGCGACGCCGATCATTGCCTATCTGCGGCATTTCCATAATCAAGGCGCGCAAACTCTGGTTCCTACTCAAGAATTGGCTGAACAGCTCCAGTCCATCGGCTTTCTGCGCACACAGATTTTAGCGCGCAGCATCGATACGCGCCTGTTCTCGCCGCAACATCGCGATATGACGCTGCGTCAGCACTGGGGCGCTGCGCCGGATGCGCTGGTGGTTCTCTACGTCGGACGGTTAGCAGCGGAGAAGAATCTGGAGCTGGCAATCGTCGCCTTTCAGGCCATCCAACGGATGCAACCCCATGCTCGACTGGTCCTGGTGGGCGACGGGCCACTTACCCCGCGCCTGCGCGCGCGCCATCCTGAATTCGTTTACTGCGGCATGCGTCAAGGTCACGATTTAGCGACTCACTATGCCTCGGCAGACTTATTTCTGTTTCCCAGTCTGACTGAGACTTTCGGCAATGTGACTCTGGAAGCGCTGGCCAGTGGGCTGGCGGTCGCGGCATTTGATTATGCCGCGGCGCGCGCCCATGTCGAGCCAGGCCGCAGCGGCTTGCTGGCGCCTTATGCAGATACCCAAGCGTTCATCAGCGCCGCGACCACTCTGGCGCAAGACTTGAGCGCACTCCGGCAAATGGGAAAAACGGCCCGCCAGGTGATGCTGCAACTGGACAGCGAGTATCTTTACGACCGGTTGGAAACGCTGTTCCTGAGCGCCATCCGGGAGAAAACGCCTCCGTCCGGCGCAACAACGGTTCGAGCTCCTTTGGAGAAGGAAAGTCAGGAGGGATTTTAGCCGCGTAAACGGGCGTTCATTGACCCTTAACCTGCCGGTCAAAGTGTTGCAATGCAGCTTTCCTAAGCTTGACGACATTCTGAAACGTTGTCTATGGAGGCTGCTTTGAGCACCGAATCGCTCGTTGTAAATGACCTCGCCCGCGATTTCCCTGCGGCTTCAATCCTTCCGGTCGCCGGATCGCGCGCACTTGACGTCAAGCTGGCTCGATCCCGTGAAGATATCCAGGCTGCACAACGCCTGCGCTACACCATTT
>JAGRHM010000422.1 GCA_020445005.1 Candidatus Competibacteraceae bacterium
CCCGATCTGGTGCTGGATACCGAGCAGGATTCTGTGGAAACCTGCTTGGAGCGGTTACTGGGTTATTTAAGCGAACGACGCATTCTGCGCGGCGCTTGAGCGACGGATAGCGACCTTATGGGATGGGAAGCCTGGTTTACCGGCGGTTTGATCGTGGCGCTAATGGGTATATTAGCGATGACCCGGGCCGCCCCCGACATGGTGTTTCTGGGTGGATTGGTCTTGCTGGTCCTGGTGGGCATCGTCCCGGCGCCCCAAGCGTTTGAAGGCTTGGCGAATCAGGGCGTGATCACCGTTGGGGCGCTCTATGTGGTGGTTGCGGGGTTGCGGGAGACCGGCGGCGTGCAATGGCTGGTGCAACGGGTGCTGGGCCGACCTAAATCGTTGTCCCGGGCGCAGTTGCGTCTGATGTTGCCGGTGACCCTGCTCAGTGCGTTCCTGAACAATACGCCGGTGGTTGGTATGCTGATTCCAGCGGTCAGCGAATGGGCGCGCAAATATCAGTTGCCGGTTTCCAAGTTGATGCTGCCTTTGAGCTATGCGGCGATCCTGGGCGGTACCTGCACGCTGATCGGCACCAGTACCAATCTGGTTGTGAATGGCCTGTTGATCGACCGGGCCGCTATTAATCTGCGGATGTTCGATATTACCGCCATCGGTCTGCCGGTAGCGATCGCCGGGTTGACATTCCTGGTTCTGACCAGTCGCTGGTTGCTGCCGAGCCGGCAACCGCCGGTATCGCCCAACGATGATCCGCGCCGCTATACATTGGAGATGCTGGTTGATGCGAATGGCCCGCTGATCGGCAAAACCATTGAATCGGCGGGTTTGCGCCATTTGCCGGGTTGCTATCTGATGGAAATCGATCGGGAGGGTGCGGTGTTGCCGGCCGTTTCGCCCCGAGAAACCCTGCAGGGCGGCGACCGGTTGGTGTTCGTTGGGGTCGTCGATTCGGTCGTGGATTTACAGCGCATTCGTGGATTGACTCCGGCTGCTAGTCAGGTGTTTAAACTGGCGGAGCGACGCAGCGACCGGTTGCTGGTTGAAGCGGTAGTGTCTAATACCTGTCCCCTGGTCGGGCATAGCATTCGCGATGGGCGGTTTCGCAATCGCTACAAGGCGGTGGTGATCGCAGTAGCGCGTAATGGTGCACGGTTGCGCGGCAAGATTGGCGATATCGTGCTGCGGCCCGGCGATATTCTGCTGGTGGAAGCCGGGATTGGTTTTCTGGAGGGCCATCGCAACAATCAGGATTTTTTCCTGGTCAGCCCGGTGCCGGACTCGACGCCGCCGCGTCATGAACGAGCGTTGCTGGCGCTGGGCATTCTGGGAATGATGGTGTTGCTGGCCGGGGTAGGGTTATTGGGCATGTTCGAGGCGGCGCTGGGCGCGGCGACATTAATGCTGCTCACCCGTTGTGTCAGCATTATTGGCGCCCGGCAGAGCATCGACTGGTCGGTGTTGCTGGTGATTGCCGCGGCGTTTGGCATCGGCGGGGCGTTGCAGAGTACGGAGCTGGCGCTGAAGATTGCGACAGCGATGGTGGGTCTGGCGGGCGACTCGCCGGTGTTGAATCTGGTGATGATTTATCTGGCGACGGTGATGTTTACGGCGGTGATCAATAATAATGCGGCGGCTTTGTTGATGTTTCCGATTGCTCAGGCGGCGACAGCTAGTTTGGATACCAGCATCATCCCGTTCGCGATGGCGATCATGATGGCGGCTTCGGCAGAGTTTTCCACGCCGATTGGTTATCAAACCAATCTCATGGTGTATGGACCGGGTGGGTATCGCTTCAGCGATTATCTGCGCGTGGGGTTACCGTTGAATGTCGTCGTAGGCTGCGTGTCGTTGGGGATGATTTTGTGGTTGTATTTTTGAGCACAGTTTTTGTGCTCAGCACGAAATTCACGACGCCTTTGAATTAGCAACTGCACATTCTCAAAAGAGAAGCCAGTCCTATGAAGGGACTGGCTTTGGCCCACGAAGATCGGAGCGTCGGGGATCGCGAGGCGCTCCGTGATAAGCCCATAAAACAAGTGTAGTTACAGTTCCACCAGTATTGAGGTTGTAGACTGGTTGCCGGCGGCGTCTTTGGCAGTGGCGCTGAGGGTGTAGTTGCCCTTCAGTTTATTGATGTTCCAGTTGCAGGAAAGAGAATCAGTGCTACTGGTCGCCAGTAATTGGCCGTTGACAAAGCAGGAGGTCAGGGTCACGCCGACATTGTCGCTGGCGTTGATTTGGAACGTCATGTTCTTACCGTGCGTACCGGCATTCTGGATGCTTACGGTCGGCGGGGTTATGTCGACCACTTTGGGTTCGGGGACGTTGCCCACCGTGACGGTCACGCCACTGGAGAGACCCTGATTGCCAGCGGCGTCGTAACCATAGGCGACCAGCGTTGCGGAACCGTCGGCGACTTGGGTGGTATCCCAACTGAAACCGAAGGGGGAAGTGGTGTCTTCGGCGATCTGTTGGCCGTTGATGAAAAGCGTCACTCGGGTTACGGCGACGTTGTCGCTGGCGCTGACATCCACTGCGGCGACGCCAGTTACCGTGCTGCTGCTGGCGGGCGAGGTGATCGAGACATTCGGAGCCTGGCTGTCGATATTCTGGGTCTGCATGGCGGTCTGCACGGCTGACGCTGCGTTTACCCGGCCATAACCGTAGTAGGTATCCCAGCCGGCGCTGCCGAGATCATCAGCAGTATTTTTCAAGATATCTTCAAGAGAGGAGGGAGACAGGCCGGGATTGGCCGCCTTCATGAGTGCGACAACGCCGGCGGTCACCGGACTGGCGAATGACGTGCCGCTGACGGCGCTATAACCGCCGCCATTGGTCGTCGTCCAGATGCTGACGCCGGGTGCGGCGACATCCACAAAATAACCGTAATTCGACCAACTGGCTTTAGCATCACTGCTGTCGGTTGCGGAAACCGAAATCATATAGGGGCTGTCACTGTAGCCGGGATTGGTGCTGGAGTTGCCGGCGGCGACTACGGTCACACCCCCTTTGTTTTGTAGATATTGCGCGGCGCTGGCAATCGAGGAGCTACCGGTTGCTTCATAGCTGATATTGGCGACTTGAGCGCCGTGGTCAGCGGCCCAGGCTAGGCCATTGGCGATATCGCTCCAGTAGGCATAACCACTGGGATCGTTGGTGATGCGAATTGGCATGATGCGGGCCGCGCCGGCGACGCCGGCGACGCCGATGCTGTTATTGGTAGTTGCCGCTGCTGTCCCGGCTACCTTGGTGCCGTGTCCCTGGATGTCGGCGGTGTCGGTAGTGTTTGAGACCGAGTTCCAGCCGGCAACCAGTTTAACGGCGAGATCAGGATGGTTGGCATCAACCCCTGTGTCCAAAATAGCGATGGTGATATTACTGCCCTGGCTGCTATCCCAAGCCGTCGGGGCTTGAATCTTCGGCAGGTGCCAGGCGCTGGCATAGTTGGGGTCGTTGGGAATCTGCTCAGCTTCCACCTGCATGTCTAGTTCGGCGAATTTGACATTCGGGTTATGGGCCAGAGCGCGTGCGACGGCTTCTTCGGCCTGTGGCGGCACCTGGATGATATGGAGGTTAATCTGATGAATGCGGCCAATAGCCTTGGCATTTTGGGACTTGAGAACCTTGTCCAGTTCAGCGTCGCTCAGCCCGGCCTTGGTTTGAAGCAGGATGCGGCCTTCTGCCCAGACTGGTGGGTTGGCCAGTGCGTCAGCGGCGTAACCCGCCGTCAGCGCCAGAGCAACGGCGGAGGCGAGGGAGAGCTGATTGAAGGTGCGGCGGGCGTTGACGGAAGCGGTGGCGGAAACGGCGTGGTTGGCGTGGAAAGAGGTGTTATTGGTCATGGTTGCGATCCCCTGAACATGATGTTTCATGGAGGCGCGCACACCACCGATTCGCGCGGGGATAGCAACTTAAACTGGCAAAGCTGCATATCTGGCGATCCCGCTGTCATAAGGCCGAAGCCCCTTAGACCGGTGATTTTGCGTCGCCACCTTTCGGTGGTTTTGCCTTTTTCAGACTTGGCAGGATTAAAGCAAAATTCAGGCGCAGTTCAAAGTGAACTGCGGTCTGACCAGAATCTTTTTGCCCAATTAAATTTTAAGATATTGACTGAATGATAAATATTTATTTAAAAAAAATGGGATTGCTTTGGAAGAAGGGTTTACTACAGGCAAGAGTGACTTTTTACGTCACCTTTAGTGACCAAAAATTTCAGGCTTGACCTTGCGCCGATTTATGACGTTTTATTATTATTTTCAAATAGCTATGAGGATTGTATAAAGGCGTGTGTGCAAAAGCGACAGAGAAGCGCCTTTTGGATTGCGGTAGGCGTACTCTTTAATGACATGACGATTTTTGGCGCTTGCTGATTCCGGGGTGAAGTGTTGGGTGGAGTAAGTAGCATTCCAAAATGAGAACAGCCCTCGTGGGAGGGCCGTTCTGTAAGAAATCCTGACAGGAGAAGTAAATCAAATCCGAGCAACCTTCCGGCGGCGAAGCGCGCCTATTGCCAGTAAACCCAAGCCGAGCAGACCTGAGCTGGCGGGTTCGGGAATTTCTTGGGTGCCACCGCCACCGCCTTCCTTTTTCCAAGTCACATCATGAGAACCGGGGTTATTCTCTATCGTTGAAACAATTTTAACATTTGACCCTCCACCTTGTTCGGATGTTTCTATGGCTAGAACATCGAAGTGAATCCAGGCAAGGCTACCGAAACCACTAATCGTTAGTGTTTTAATTTCCCCATCAGCAGTTCCAGTTTCGTCCTTAAAATCTGGCACTTGATTGAGATTCTTTACGAAATTCCCTATATCAAAAAACAAAAAGTCTGACACGCTATCTTTTAAGGGGTCATGGTTATTAGGAAAAAGACTATTTAATGTGGATGAGGAGTGAAAAGCAGTGTTACCATTTACTAGCAGGGTGCCTATGGCAGCAGCTAATTGACCATCAGGCACTGCCGCCACGAGGATGCCTCCCTTGCCATTGAAGACTTGATAATTGCTAGATATAGCACTCCAGTCAGAGCCACTGCCAAACTGTGCGCCAAGATTTAATACATTATTATTTTGATATACGCCGGCTACATAGATAGTGCTACTTTCAGTAACCGCAGTATCTTTCTCCGTAGGGTCAGTGAGATTAACTGTATAATCGGCATATGTCCCTACATCTCCGACTCCTGCCGGCGCTCCAATCTGGAGCACGGGAACGGCGTGCGCTAATGATGTTGCAATAGCAAATCCAACCAGCGCTGCGTACTTCAAAAATCCTGTCTTGATCCCCATGTCTGCATCCTCTAATAATTACGTTCTAAAGTTAGTTTAGCAATTATCATACCAAATAAAT